>JAJZHC010000097.1 GCA_021804705.1 Pseudomonadota bacterium | reverse complement strand
CGGTCAACGGGCGCCAGGCCTGGCAGGAACTGCAGAAAATGGCCGATTACGCCGATGCCGCACACATTCCCGTCAAGGACATGATCCAGCTCATCCTCACCGATGTGGAAATGCCTGAGATGGACGGCTACATGTTGACGCGCAAGATCAAGGATGACAAGCGCTTTGACGGCATTCCCATTTTGATGCATTCCTCGTTGTCCGGCAGTTCCAACCAGCAATTGGGCAAGGCCGTGGGCGTAGACGAGTATGTTTCCAAATTCGAACCCAATCGCCTGGCGCAAACACTGGCGCGCCTGCTGATGAAGTAATCAGGAAAGATCATGAGCTTAGCCGATTACCAAAACACCATCATGAACGATCTGGCCGTCGCAAACCAGGAAGGCGGCGGTCTATTGGATGCCGTGGATGCCCGCACCAATCTTGCGGGCTCCAACAAGATGGAAATCCTGCTGTTTTCCCTGGGTACCCAGGAACATTTCGGCATCAATGTCTTCAAGGTCCGCGAAGTGACCAACGCCATGAAGGTGACTCGAACGCCCAATATGCCCGAGGGCGTTGCGGGAATCGTCAGCCTGCGCGGGCACATCATTCCCGTTCTGGACCTGGCGAATTACATGAAACTGGAGAATGCCACCCAGCATGAACGTACCACCATGATGGTGACGGAATACAGCCGGCATACCCTGGGATTTCTGGTCCAGGGCGTCAACCGGATCATCCGGGTGGACTGGGACAAGGTTCATGCCCCTGAAAATGCCATGGCCGGGGGTGGAAACCTGATCACCGCCATCACGGAGCTTCCCAACGGCGACCTGGTCTCCATCGTGGACGTGGAACAGGTTCTGGCCAATGCTTTTGGCGAAGACGTGGTCGGTGCGGTCACTAAAATCGAAAGAGGCCATGAAATGTGCGTCTTTTTCGTGGATGACTCTTCCGTAGCGCGCAAGACAATATCGGAGCTTCTTGACAAGATGGGGGTAAAGCATCTGCGCGCCAATAATGGACGGGAAGCCTGGGAGCGCCTGCAGGGGCTTGCCGACAGTGCGGCAAACGCCGGAATCCCCCTGCATGACCAGATCCAGGTCATTCTGGCGGATGCCGAGATGCCTGAAATGGATGGTTATGTGCTGACGCAGCATATCAAGGCCGATCACCGCTTTGACGGCATCCCGGTCGTCATGCACTCGTCACTGTCCTCCCAAGCCAACCGGACCATGGGCAACCGGGTTGGCGTGGATCATTATGTGGCCAAGTTTGACGCAGCCATGTTGTCTGATACCCTGCGTCCCTTGTTGACCTAAAGCATTTGACTGGAGAGTTCGAGTGGTTGATGCGAATATGAAATTCCTGGTTGTGGACGACTTTTCCACCATGCGTCGCATTGTCCGCAACCTGCTGAAAGAATTGGGCTTTACAAACGTCCAGGAAGCAGAGGACGGGGTTGACGCACTGCAAAAACTCAGTGCTGGCGGCTTCGATTTTGTGGTCTCAGACTGGAACATGCCCAACATGACCGGCATTGAACTGCTGCGCAAAGTGCGTTCGGACCCGGCACTCAAGCATCTGCCGGTGTTGATGGTGACCGCTGAAGCCAAACGGGAGAACATCATCGAAGCGGCCCAAGCCGGTGCCAGCGGTTATATCGTCAAGCCTTTTACCGCCGCCACGCTGGACGAGAAACTCAAGAAGATTTTCCAGAACATGCAGAAGTGAGCCAGGCCATGACTTCAAATACCGCCGAGAACCAGGACAACGACAGCCTCGAGGCTCTCTTTGACAGCATTATTGCCTCTACGCAAGCACCCGCTGAGGCTGTTGCCGACCACCCGGCGCCGGATGGCGCAGAACGCGTATTCAAGCAGCTGGGGCAGTTGACGCGGACCTTGCACGACAGCCTGCGTGAACTGGGATACGATAAAAACCTGGAATCCATGGTTTCCTCCATACCCGATGCACGTGACCGTTTGAGTTATGTGGCCGCCATGACAGAGCAGGCTGCCGAACGCGTGCTCAATGCCACCGATGCCGCGCAACCGATCGTCACCCAGATCGAAACAGAAGCCCACCAACTGGCTTTGCGCTGGCAAAAACTCTTTGATCGCCAGCTCGATGTGGAACAATTCAAGGCCCTGGCGACGCAAACCCATGCCTATCTGATGGAAGTGCCGAAGCAAACCAAAGCGACCAGCGGCTATTTGATGGAAATCATGATGGCCCAGGATTTTCAGGACCTGACGGGGCAAGTGATCAAAAAGATCGTCGACGTCACCCAGCAGATGGAACAGCAACTGGTTTCCCTGCTGGTGGAAAACGCCCCGCCTTCTGCCAGGATTGAAACCGCCAGTCTGCTCAATGGGCCTGTCATCAACCCGCAGAACCGATCTGATGTCGTCACCAGCCAGGATCAGGTGGACGATCTGCTGGAAAGCCTGGGGTTTTGACATGAATGATTTCGCCGGCATGGAAGAACTGTTGCAGGATTTCCTTCAGGAATCCTCAGATCTGCTCTCTGACGTGGATAGCAAGCTCTTGAATCTGGAGCAATCTCCCAACGACAGCCATCTGCTGAATGACATTTTTCGTGGATTTCACACCATCAAGGGCGGCGCAGGTTTCCTGAACGCCAATGAACTGGTTTCCCTGTGCCATCTCACAGAAAACCTGTTCGACCGCCTGCGCAATGCCGAACTGCGCCTCAATGCTGAAATCATGGATGCCATTCTGGCGGCGACGAGCGAGATCAGGCATATGTTTAGCGCACTGGCGCAAGGTGTCCAGCCCACCGCGGCACCCTCCGAGCTGCTGGCCGCCCTGCAGGCCGCCCTCAGCGGCCAGTCTCCTGCAGATCCTGCCCCAGCAAAACCTGCGCAGACCGTCGCAGCAACCGGGGGGCCGGACTGGAACCAGCTCTATGAGGCCCTGACGGGTAATCAGGCCAGCACCAGGACAGCCACTGCGGCCCCAGTCCCAAAGGCCGCCACTGCAGCTGCCGCGCCTGAAATCGATGTGGCTGCTCTCAAAACCAGTGCTTTTGGACGGCGCGCCTCCGACATGCCCGGTAGCAGTGCCCCACCCACAGGCCGAAGGGATGCTGAGAGCACCAAGGAAAACACCATCCGTGTGGACACCGAACGCCTGGACCAGGTGCTGAACCTGTCCGGTGAAATCGGGCTGACCAAAAACCGCCTCAACCAGCTGCGCACTGAAATTCTGCTGGGAACCACCGACCCGGGTACCTTGCGCGCCCTGGATGAAGCCGTCAATCAGCTAGACATGCTTGTGGTCAGCTTGCAGAACTCGGTCATGAAAACCCGCATGCAGCCTATCGGCCGCCTGTTCAAGAAGTTCCCTCGCCTCGCCCGTGATCTTGCGCGTCAGCTGGGCAAGGAGGTGGAACTGGTTCTCTCCGGAGAAGAAACCGAGATCGACAAGACCATGATCGAGGACCTCAATGATCCCCTGGTGCACCTCATCCGCAATGCGGTGGACCATGGCGTCGAGGATACGGCACAGCGTCTTGCTGCAGGAAAAACGGCCAAGAGCCTGGTTCAGTTGCAGGCCCGCCAGGTGGGTGACCACATCATCATCATGATTGCCGATGACGGCAAGGGCATGCACCCCGACACCATCCGCGCCAAGGCCATCGAGAAGGGCCTGATCACTGCCGAGGTGGCCAACAATCTGGATGAAACCCAGTGTCTGGAACTGATTTTCCTCCCGGGGTTCTCCACCAAAGACCAGATTTCCAGTGTATCCGGGCGCGGCGTGGGCATGGATGTGGTTAAAACCAACATCCAGAAACTTAATGGCACCGTTTCCATTCGCTCAGCAGCCGGCAAGGGCACGGAGCTGACCATATCCCTGCCACTGACCCTGGCAATCCTGCCCGTGCTGCTGGTGCGGCTGGGAGAACAATCCTTTGCAGCGCCGCTGTCCATGGTGCGCGAAATCATCTCGGTCAAGGCCGAGCACCTGCAACATGTGGGTGGCAAGGCCAACATGGTGGTTCGCGGCGAGGTGCTGCCCGTGGTCTCGCTGGCCAGCATGATCGGCTGGGAAGAATCCGGAAGCCCCGAAGTAGGTGTGCTGATGCACGTGGATAGCCACAGCTTTATTCTTTCTGTAGACGGATTCGACGGACACGATGATGTGGTCATCAAGTCCATGGACACTTTCCGGCCCAAAGGCGTGGCGGGTGTCACCATGTCCAGTGACGGGGAAATCGTGCTGATTCTCGACATCAAGGAGTTGCTGGGGATGACCCCGGCGGCGACCCACTAAGCCTTTTGCGCAAGGCTTCGCAGGGATCCGGCCGCACTTCTGCCGGAACCCATGCCACGGCATCATAAACGACTCCAGGATCAAATGACTGGGGAGTGTCCCGCTCCAGTATGGCAACACTCAGCACCCTGGCTTGGGGTGCTCGTTGGCGAAGCCAGACGGGCACGGCCAGATCCCGGCGCAAATGTCCGTTACCCGCCAGCAGCACTACCGGAAGTCCGGTACGCTGGTGCATGGCAATCATGGCCCGCGCCATCCCGTCATCACGCGCCCGTTGTGCCGCTGCCATCAGGGGTAACTGCGCTTCGGGCATCAGGTTGCAATGCCCCTCCCGCACTTCCTGCAACAGGTTAAGGCGTTGCTGTTCTCCCCAATGATCGGGTTCAGGGGGTACGGGCCCGCTCCCGCTCATCAGGGCAGCCATTTGAGCCCGGGACAGGTTGGCGGCCCCCAGGGGAAGCCCATGCGCCAACGCCAGGGTGACCACCGGCGTGTAAAGCGGCCATTTCCACCCCTTAAAGTTGAAGTGGGCTGCCTCGGCGATGGCTTTTGATGCTTCATCGTCCGCCGCTGCGCCAGATGAATGCCATTGCTGGACGGCCTGATCCAGTGCCGACTGCGATTCCAGATCTAACTGCTCAAAAACCAGGGCCACCTTGCGCAGTTGGACAAGCTGCTGCAACCAGCGCAGGCGTAGTGCATGACCCGCGCTATTGTCATGCACCTCCCCCAGCAGCAGGAAATCAGCCTTGAGCCAGGCTGCGGGAATTGTGTCCATTGATCCGTCCGTTGTCGAAGGGGTGGCCCGTAGCGCGCCAGGCATTATCACCAGGATGACCAGGAGAATGAACGTCCGAAGGGTTTGTCGCATCGTCTCGTCAGTTTACAAGTGTTGCGCTACTCACGGCACCCATAAAACAAAACGCCAACTGCAAGCAGTTGGCGTTTTGGGTGATGCGCAATTTCAGATTAGAAATTGTAGTGCAGACCCGTGCTCACACCCATCAGGTGGCAACCACCCCAGGTGGTGGGACCATAGCTGGAACCATCATTAACCGGGCTGTTCCCGCCATATGCTGGATTTGTACCGTCGTGGCAGTCCGTGGTGATGCCGCGGCCACCCGCACCCAAATCATAGTGGGCATTGCCATGGTTGATCGTAGTCGCCATGTCAAAGTACCAGAACAGTTGCTTGTCCAGCTTGCGCTTGTAAGCCACGGTATACATATCTGCCGTATCAGCACCACGCGTCGGGTCATAGTTATGCTGACCACCAGGATCTCCTGGCGTGGAGCCTGCGTG
>JAJZHC010000096.1 GCA_021804705.1 Pseudomonadota bacterium | reverse complement strand
CGTGCTGGGGTTTGGCTTTCCCCTGATCTCCACACCCGTCATCGCCCTCGTTGCCGACATGCAGACGGCCGTGCTGTTGACCGTGCTGCCCAACCTTGCCGTCAATCTGGTCAGCATCGTACGCGGAGGGCAATGGCAGGAAAGCCTGGGACGTTACTGGCCCATCGCCATCTGGGTCCTGCTGGGAACGCTGCTGGGCACCCGCGTGTTGATGAGTGTGGACCCTGCGCCATTGAAGGTCCTGCTGGCGCTGATGATTGCAATCTATCTGGCGCAGGACCGCCTGAAGCGACTCGACTGGTCCTTCATTGCGCGCCATCCGCGCGCTTCAGGGCTGGCACTGGGATTGTTTGCTGGCGTGCTTTCGGGGAGCGTCAACGTGTCCCTGCCGCCGCTCGTGATTTACTTCATGGCCTTGGGGTTGAACCCGCTGGCCATGACGCAGATCCTCAATTTGTGTTTTCTGGCGGGAAAGTCAGCCCAGGCCGGTGCGTTTGCGCTGGCCGGGCATTTTGATGGCGATGTGTTGTGGATCTCCCTGCCGCTTACCGTGCTCTCGGTGAGCACGCTGGTGGTGGGCATGCGCCTGCGACGCAACATGAACCCCGACCTGTATCGTAGACTGGTTTTCTGGTCCCTGGGCATCATTGCGTTACTGCTGGCAGGACAAGGATTGGCGCCACTTTTGGGCTGACCACGGGCCGGGAATAAAGGGGGGCGCTTGACCCCAGTCAAGGACTGAAACAGGCGCGTGCCTTATGCTGTTTTGCTAGAACAGGCGTGCGATTGCGATCGCTCGACCCGGGCGGACATGGTGGCATGGTGTCCAGTGCACGTACCAACAATGGCTGATTAAAAACCATCATCTGGAATTCATTTCAGAAACTAGTGAGTGAGGGGAATTATGGAGAAAGCGCTGTCGGGTATTCGGATTCTTGACATGACACACGTCCAGGCCGGACCAACGTCGTCGCAATTGCTGGCTTGGCTCGGAGCCGATGTGATCAAGTTTGAACCCCCCACAGGGGACATCACCCGGGGACAGCTGCGGGATATTCCCAACGCAGATAGCCTCTATTTCACCATGCTCAACTGCAACAAGCGCTCCATTACTGCCAACATGAAAAACCCTGCCGGCAAGGAGGTTTTCGTGGAGCTCTTGAAGAAGTGTGACGTAGTGATGGAAAATTTTGGCCCCGGCGTTCTGGACCGTTTTGGGTTTACCTGGGACAAGGTGCATGAAATCAACCCCAAAATCGTGATGGCATCCATCAAGGGGTTTGGTTCCAGCGGGCCGTATGCCGAATTCAAGGCTTATGAAAACGTGGCCCAGGCGATGGGCGGATCCATGAGCACCACCGGGTTTGACGACGGCCCCCCCCTGGTCACCGGCGCACAAATCGGTGATTCAGGCACGGGACTTCATCTCGCCATCGGCATCCTTGCAGCATTACAGGCCCGCGTGCGTACCGGCAAGGGGCAATATGTTGAAGTCGCCATGATGGATTCCGTCATGAATCTGTGTCGCGTCAAGTTCCGCGACCACCAGCGTCTGACCCGCGGCAACCTGCCCGAGTATTCCATCGACACCACGGGGCGGCATGCCACGCCGCGCAGCGGCAACGATTCAGGCGGTGGCCAGTTGGGCAATGCCGTGAAGTGCAAGCCGGGCGGTCCCAACGATTACATTTACGTGGTGGTGCAGGAAGCTGTGTGGGAAAGCCTGGCCCGTCTCATGGGAGGTGACGCACTGGTTCAGGATGCGCGCTTCTCCACTATCGGTGAACGCCGCAAAAACCAGGCCGTCATGTGGGGCATGCTCAACGACTACGCCAGCAAGTACGACAAGCGCGAGTTCATGGCCATCCTCAACGGAATCGATGTGCCCTGTGGCCCCATCATGAGCACCGAAGACCTCGCCAACGACGATCACGTGCACCTGCGCGACATGTATGTGGAGCTTGACCATCCACAGCGTGGCACTTGGTACAACGTGGGCATGCCCATCAAGCTTTCTGACAATCATGTGCCCATGGAGCGTTCGCCGCTGCTGGGCGAGCACACTGACCAGATTCTTCAGGAAGTGCTGGGTTGGGACAAGGGCCAGATCGAAGCCAAGCGTACTGCCGGCGCTTTCACGAAATAATTGCATTCAAGATTACTGACAGGAGTTTTTAGCTTATGAAAATCGTCATCATCGGACAACAGGACTTTGGAAAAGCGGTGCTGGAGGCTTTTCTGGCCCGTGGTGATGAAGTGGCCGGGGTGTTCTGCGCGCCTGAAAAGGAAGGTGCACGCCCCGATCCGCTGCGCATTGCCGCACAGGAAAAGGGGCTCAAGGTTTTTCAACTGCCTTCCCTGAAGGACGCCAAAGCCATCGAGATCATGCGCGAACTGGCGCCCGAAATCGGCATCATGGCCTATGTGCTGCAATTTGCCCCGCAGGAATTCGTCAACATTCCCAAACACGGTACGATCCAGTACCACCCCTCGCTGTTGCCGCTGTATCGTGGGCCCAGCTCCATCAACTGGCCCATCATTCGCGGCGACAGCAAAACCGGACTGACCATTTTCCGTCCGGATGACGGTCTGGACGAAGGTCCGATCGTCCTGCAGAAAGAAACTCCCGTCAGTGCAGACGACACCCTGGGTTCGGTATACTTCGACAGGCTCTTCCCCATGGGGGTTGCGGCCATGCTCGAGGCTGCCGATCTGGTAGTGGCCGGCCGTCACAAGGAAGTGGTGCAGGACGAGGCCGTGGCCACCTATGAAGGCTGGTGCCGCGCGGCCGAAAGCCGCATCAACTGGCATAACCATGTGGACTTTGTATACAACCTGATTCGCGGTTGCAACCCGGCTCCGGGCGCATGGACCACGCTCTTGGGCAAGAAAGTGCAGATTTTTGATGCGCGCAAGCATGCTTTCCACACGTTTGGCGCCGTCAAGGGCAAGATCGGCGAAATCTCCGCCATCGGGCCGGACAGCCTGCGCATCACGGCGCAAGGCGGTCAGATCGAAGTATTCAAGCTCAAGCATGAAGACGGCAAGAAGATCAGTGCCGCCGAATTCGTGTCGGAGCACGGTCTGGCGGTGGGCTCAGCCTTTGGTAGCTAAGCCGCGTCTTCCTCGGCAGTAAAAGCAAAGAGGCCGGGTTGATCCCGGCCTCTTGCATTTTGTACTTGCGCGGCAGGTCAGCTCTGTGGCGGGTGGTGGTGCAGCAGCCGGCTCAGGGTTTCGGGTGAAATGTTAAGGTGCAGAGCCAGTTCCTTCTTGGGTAGCAGATTGGCCATGTCGGGATTCTTGCGCATGAAGCGGTCCATGCGGCCCGCTGCGTCCAGAAGATGCAGCGTGATGGTATGGGCCATGATTTCGCTCATGAGGCGCATGACTTCATATTCGAAATCGTGCTTGAGCTTGGGGACGCGGTCCATGAACTCGGCCCAGACGGGAATGGGGCATTTGGCTACGCGCACCCGGGTGACGGCGCGAATGCTGTATGGGGCGCGGTTTTCCAGGCGCCAGGCCGCATAACTGGTTTCAATCTGCGATTCGCGCGCAAACCGCAGAATCATCTCCTTGCCCTCAGCATTGGCCACCACGCGTTTCAGCACGCCCTCCAGGATGAAATACTGATCCATTTCAGAGGCACCCTGCACCAATAGCGCGTCGCCCTTTTTCACTTCGGCAATGGTCAGGTGGTTTTCCAGCTCGATCAGTTCCTGTTCCGTCAGACAGCGCAGCACCACGTTGTTGCGCATCAAACCGCGCAACATGATGCGCAGCGGATGCCGCGAAAGGGGGGTTTCAAGAAAGTTGCTGTCAGGAGCCGTCATAGATTTCCATTATAAGGCTTCTTTCAGTATCAGAAAAACTGGTGTTTGTCGTAATCAGGTGCGCGCGTTATAATCCGTCGTCCAACAGATGCCTTTGCCCATGACCAAGTATATTTTCGTGACCGGCGGTGTGGTCTCGTCTCTCGGGAAGGGCATTGCTGCCGCCTCGCTCGGAGCGATTCTCGAATCCCGCGGAATCAAAGTCACCCTGCTCAAGCTCGACCCCTACATCAATGTGGATCCTGGCACCATGAGCCCGTTTCAGCATGGTGAAGTGTTCGTGACGGAAGATGGCGCTGAAACCGACCTCGACCTGGGTCATTACGAGCGATTCGTCAGCACGCGCATGACGCGTCGCAATAACTTCACAACCGGCCAGATCTACGAGAGCGTCATCAAAAAGGAACGGCGGGGCGATTATCTGGGCGGCACGGTCCAGGTCATCCCGCATATTACCGATGAGATCAAGCATTGCATCCGCCTGGGTGCGGATGGCGCGCAGGTTGCCATCGTTGAAATTGGTGGCACCGTGGGTGATATCGAGTCCTTGCCGTTTCTCGAAGCCATTCGCCAGATGGCCATCGAGCTGCCACGCGACCACAGCTGTTTCATTCACCTGACACTCCTGCCCTATCTGCCATCGGCGGGCGAGATCAAAACCAAGCCCACCCAGCATTCCGTCAAGGAACTGCGCGAAATCGGGATACAGCCCGACGTGCTGATCTGCCGCGCCGATCGGTCGCTGCCTGAAGACGAACGACGCAAGATCGCGCTGTTTACCAACGTCCCCGTGGAAGCGGTGATTTCGGCACCCGACATGGACAGCGTGTACAAGATTCCGGGCGTGCTGCAGCGCCAGATGCTCGATGAAATCGTCTGCCACAAGCTGGGGCTGCTGGCGCGTTCCGCCGATCTCTCGGCCTGGGATGCCCTGGTCTACGCCATTGAGCACCCGCTCTATGAAGTGGACATTGCCCTGGTAGGCAAGTATGTGGGCCTGACGGAGTCCTACAAGTCCCTCACTGAAGCGCTCACCCATGCCGGCATTCACAAGCGCTCGCGCATTCAGATCCACTACGTGGATTCGGAGCAGATCGAGAGTGAAGGCACTCAGTGCCTGGAAGGCATGGATGCCATCCTGGTGCCCGGGGGGTTTGGTAAACGCGGTGTGGAGGGCAAGATCAGGGCCATTCAGTACGCGCGCGAGTCGGGCATTCCCTACCTGGGCATCTGTCTGGGTATGCAGCTTGCGGTGGTGGAATTTGCGCGCCACTGCGCGCAGCTGCCCGAAGCGCACAGCACGGAATTTGAAGCAGGCACCCCCAATCCCGTGATTGCGCTCATTACTGAATTCAAGGGTGCTGATGGTCGTGTGGAGCATCGCAGTGCCGATTCCGACCTGGGCGGCACCATGCGCCTGGGTGGACAGGAATGCCTGCTGGAAGAACACTCCCTGGCTCGCCGCATCTACGGCAAGGAACGCATCGTCGAGCGGCACCGCCACCGTTATGAAGTGAACAACCGGTATCTACCGCAATTGCGTGCGGCAGGGCTGCGCACTTCCGGGCTTTCAGCACAGGAAGACCTGTGCGAGATGATTGAATTGCCAGGCCACCCCTGGTTCGTGGCCTGCCAGTTTCACCCCGAGTTTACGTCCACGCCACGCGGCGGACACCCGTTGTTTGAATCCTTCATCGAAGCGGCGCTGCGCCAGCGCGGGGTGTTGAACCCCGGAATTGCGCGCGTGTCATGAA
>JAJZHC010000095.1 GCA_021804705.1 Pseudomonadota bacterium | reverse complement strand
AAAGGTGGTAGTCCTGAAACACGAACCCCACCTTGTCCAGCCGGAAATTGGCGATCGCGTCGTCGGACAGGCTCCATAAATCCTGGCCCTCGACCATTACCTGCCCGGCGTTGGGCCGCAGGATGCCGGAAATAATGCTGAGCAGGGTGGTCTTGCCGCTGCCGGAAGGGCCCACAATGTAGAGGACCTCGCCGAAATAAGCCTCAAAGCTGACGTCCTTGACCGCAAAGGTTTTGGCTTCTCCCTCGCCAAACCACTTGATCAGTGCGACTGCCTGGAGGGCTACCGTCGCCACGCTACCCCCTGAAAATGTCGAAAGGTTCGATCCTGATGACCTTCCGGATACCGATATAACTGGAAATGGCGGCGATGACGAGCACCATGACGAAAGCCAGGCCCAGGTTGAAATAGGTGATTTCTGCGGCATAGTCAGGCAGCCTGAGCCGTGCCACCGTGATCATCAGGGTGGCAAGCCCCACGCCCAGGCCATAGGCCGTCAACGCCGTGAAAACGGCCTGGAACAGGATCATGGCAATCAGCTCACTGCCCTTGGCCCCGATTGCCTTCAAGGCGCCAAATTTTTCCAGGTTTTCGAGAATGAAGGTATAGAACGTCTGCCCGGAAATGGAGAGACCCACCAGAAAGCTGATGACCGTCATGAGCATGACGTTGGTTCCCAAACCGGTATGATAAGTGTAGAAATCGGAGATTTTCTTGATGAACTCATCCTTGGTCAGGGCTTCGTAACCCAGCTTTGTCACTTCAGCCTTGATGAAAGGCAGCGCAGCCTCTGTCTTGGGTTCAACCAGCACATATCCTGCCGTAAACCGTGTGGAGGGGATATAGGTAATGGCGCGGTTGTAGGTGGTATACAGCGTGGGTATGCCAAACAGCCCGGAAGTGTTGACCTTGGCAATACCGACGATCATGCCGCGATGGTCGTTGATTTCGAACTCTGTGCCGATCTTGGGATTGTCCAGCTTCGAAAACTCGGAGTCCTTGACGACGACAAAGGCGTTTTCGGCATAAATGTCCGCGATGTTGCCTTCCAGCAGTTCGGGCCGGCCAAACAGGCTGGCATCATCCAGCCCCAGGATGGTCACGGCCTGATAGGTACCGTTGCGAAGCTTGACGAGGGCGGCCCCGGAATAAAGGGGCACCGCGTACTTGACGCCCTGGATGCTGCGGGCTGCATCGAGGACATAATCCGGCAAGGGAATGCTGCTGGCCACGTTATTGACGGCAGGGTCCATCACCCACACCTTTGCCCCCACATTGAGAACAGTGGCGGAAGCACGCTTGAGGATACCGGCGAACATGGAGGTCATCATGACCATGAGAAAAACCGAAAAAGTGATTCCGATGAGGAGGGCAAAGAACTTCCCCTTGTCGTTGACAAGGAGTTTGAACGCCACTTTCAGAATTCCTGTCACGCCGGATGTCCCGTTTGCAAGATTGTGCGCCGAAAGACGGCGCCCGCCTGCATCGATCTCCAATCTACCATGGGAGCATTTCGGTAAATTTGATCGCCATCAAAGTCGGTCGGACCCATTTTAAAGACGACTTGCATTTCGCCTCGCTTGGGGCTATATTGTTCGTGTGCGTACTATTTTTCCGTCCACCAAAACCATAAGGAGACTTTCATGCAACGCTCGTTATTCGCAATCGCCCTGACCGCAGTCCTGGCCGGACATGCCCTGGCCGCAGATACTTACGTGACCGACCCCAACCACACCTTTGCGCGGTTTTCATACAGCCACCTGGGCTACAGTACCCAGTTGAGCCGTTTCGACAAGGTCTCCGGAAAAATCATCATCGACCCCATCGCCAAAACCGGTTCGGCTGACATCACCATCGATACCCGTTCGGTCAGTACCGGTTCGGCGCAGTTCAACGAACATATCCAGGGCCCTGAGTTTCTGGACACGGCCACCTACCCCACTGCCACTTTCAAGGCCGACACCATCAAGTTCAATGGGGATACCCCGGATGAATTGGTGGGCAATTTGACCCTGAAAGGCATCACCAAGCCCGTGATACTGAAGGTGACTTCCTACAAGTGCATGCCCCACCCCATGGTCAAGAAAGACGCCTGCGGTGCCGATGCCGTGGTTCACCTCAAGCGGACCGATTTCAACATGGGCAAATATGCACCTTATGTGGGCGACGACGTCACCGTCACGGTTTCCGTCGAAGCCATCAAGCAATAACGCAGACACTCGTCGTTACGACAGCAGGACGCGCACCCCCCACCAGATGGCCCCGACGGCCACGACGAGCGCTACCAGCACCGGATAGAACCAGCGCGGAGGCTTTTTTTCTGCATAAGGATCGTTCAGTGAGCGCTCGGCATTGGGCGGGAGCGCGGCAATCTGCGTCAGGGACGTACCGAAGGGGATGTTGATGCAGGCCCGCGCGTTGATGGCCCAGCCGTTGGCGTCCAGGATGGGGCCCAGATTGCGGGTACGCAGCTTGAACCAGGCCAGCAACACGGCAGGCCCCGAGATGATCAGCATGAAACCGGTCAGGGCCAGCGGGATCTGCCACCATTTCAGGGCCAGCACGCCCATGATGACGGAGGCCAGGGCGGTGCCAATGGCCCCCACGGCCAGCCCGATCGCCGCAAAGATCCCGGCAAACTTGCCCACGTCAAACGCCTGTTGGGCGGCAGGCGCCGCGGCCGTCCTGGCGCCTGCCACGGCCACGCCTTTGGTGGCAGCCAGTGCCATCCGGTCGTCATTTTCCTTGGCCTTGCTGGCTGCGAGCTTCTGTAATTGCTCGCCGGCCATTCGGGCCAGCCGCTTGTAGGGTGACCAGAAGGCCTGGCGCAGGCTGATGGGGTGGTCGATGATCTTGACGATGGTGGCGTCCCAATCTTCGCCGTGACGGTCGTAGAACACGCCGTTACGACCCACCATCAACTGGTCTGAATCGCCCGCCGTGAAGGCTGCGGCAATCGTCATTTTCTCGCTGCCCCGAACGCAATCACAATACACGAGGCAGATGCGTGAGAGGGTAGCGAGCACCGCGTGTTTGGCAGGGTCGGCCACGGCCACGCACAACTCGCAGGAACGCCCGTCCAGATAGAGGGTTCCCGCCTGAAACGTGGCCTTGCCCTGGCGCGTGTAAAAATCCTTGAAGGCCACGAAATTGTTGGCAAGCTTCAACAGGTCGCGCACATAGCGCACCAACTGTTCCAGGTCGCGCACGGCATCGTCGTCTTTCTGGTCGGGCCGGGAGGCACGCCAGGCCAAATAACCGGAAAACCGGTCCTGAATGTCCCGCCACTGATTCTCGGTCAATGTTTCAAGATCGCCCACCAGCGGCTGGACGACCCGGCTGCGAAAGGCCGCCATGGCTGAGACCCACGCCGGGTTAAGGGTGGAGCGCAGGGGTAGCGCGCCCTCTGCCGTAATGCGTGCCAGCGGCAGGCGAGTGAGTCTTGCCTCCTGCAACAAGGCATCCGCCGCCAGGGCCTTGTAGGTGTCCTCCGACGCATCCAGCGCCTCACTGGCACGGGCATCAAAAGCTGCGAGGCGGCAGCGCAGAAAAAAATCATCGACTTTCTCGGTCACCGCCAGCAATGCCTCACAGGCTGCTTCGCTATCCCCGCCCAATGGTGCACTTGCCTTACCCTCGGCCTCCCACGCCGCCAGCATGCGGGCCGCATGCCGGGCCTGGGCCGTGCTGACTTCCGCCACACTCAGCCGCTCGTTTGCAGCTTTTCCCAATTCATCGGCCAGCACGCGTGCGGCAGCCACCAGACGCTGCCCCGCTTCCGTGTCATGACTGATGTCGTCAACGGCCAACCCATCCTGCGCCAGCCCCAGCAACTGCGGGTCCGCCAGGCGCGCGGCAGCCCAGCGCACCGCTGCGATCAGTTCATAGGCCCGTACATGCCCGTCAGCATCGGCATCCACCAATGCCAGGGTGCGCTCGTCAAACTGGATGCCCTTGACGGGGCAGGACAAGGCCACCCACAGCTTCTGGTCGAGTTCATCGATCGCCAGCAGGTCTTCGGCTTCGTCCAGCCGAACCTGATCGAAGCCGCCTGCCCTGAAAAATCGCCAGTGCCGGTTTGTAGCATTCATATCCACGCCCTCTCACGATGAAACTCTCATTCTAACGGGGTGGGTGGCGATATCAAGCTGCCTTGATTTCATTGCGGGATGATTCGGATCAAGCGTTTTTCGTTATATACTTTTGTACAATTCGATATGTTGTTTTGTATATAGCGTTTAATTATCCGAAGAAAAGGAAAACACATGAATAAGACACTGCTGGCAATCATCGTTTTGAGTACCCTGTCGGCCATGGCCCATGCGGACGATTCCCAGAATACCTGGTTTGCCATCTCTGACGCCGCGAAGGAATCTCAGCCGCACTGGATGACGCCCATCGTCACCGTCACACCCCGACTGGAGCAGGAGTTTCGTTACGACCAGCTGTCGCAGGCCAAATCGGGCGGCGTGGGTATCAATAATTACGGATTGAACAAGGGACTTGAATTGATCCCCACGGCCAATTCCGAAATCATCATCGGGGTGCCGGGATACCAGGTGACCAGCCATCCCAATGGCACCAGTACCCGCGGCTGGGCGGATGAAACGCTGCTGTTCAAATACCGCATGCTCTCTGCCAACGAGGAACAGGGCAACTATATCGTGACGGGCTTCATGGGCTTGAGCCTGCCTACCGGCGACCCCAACATGACCACCGGGCACTATGCGTACACGCCGACCATCGCCGTAGGAAAAGGCTGGGGCACGCGCGAATCCGGCTTTGACATCCAGAGCACGCTTGCCATGACCGTTCCTGACAGGGATATGGCGCGCCTGGGGGAGCCCATTGTCTGGAATACCGCGTTTCAGGGTCATTTTTCAACATACTGGTGGCCTGAACTCGAAACCCAGTACACCCACTTTTCCGGCGGTCCGAATGATGGCAAAAACCAGACGGTGCTTACCCCTGGGCTCATCCTGGGTCGCTATGAACTCGTGGAGCGCATGAAATTTGTCATCGGTCTTGGATACCAGAAAGCCGTAGGCGGCTTTCAGACCTTCAACAACGGCTGGCAGATGACAGCGAGAACGCCATTCTAGGGAGGCTGCCCTACTGGACCAGGGCCAGGATGACGCTGGAAGCGGCAAACAGCGCGCAGGCCCGAGTACCTTCGGCAAGCTGCAACCTGTCCACCGTCTCATGGGTGACCGTGGCAATCACCGTCTTTTCCTGGTCCAGCGCCAGCCGCACCTCTGCATTCACTTCATCCTGGTGGATGCGTGCCACGCGACCGCACAGGCGGTTTTCAGCGCTGAACCTGCCGGTAGTGTCCGTGGTCAGGATGATCGAGGGCGCCTTGATCAGGGCGTAGACTTCCAGCCCCACCTTGAGATCCAGGGTGGCAGCACTCTCGCTGGTGACCACAGCCATAAGTGCATTTTTCCTGTCGAGCTTGAGATGCACCCCCGTGTTGACCGGCCCCCGCGTCAGCCTCGTGATTTTGCCGACAAACTGGTTGCGCGCACTGGTGCGCATGGAAAAGCGTCGCAGCAAGTGCTGAAAGGCATCGAAGTGATCCACGCCCTTCATCAACGCATCCAGAATGCGCTGATACTCGGCT
>JAJZHC010000094.1 GCA_021804705.1 Pseudomonadota bacterium | reverse complement strand
GGCGCACTCCTTACAAAGGGTCGAAACTCAAGGGTTGGTCTTTCTCGACGCCATGTATGCTGCGTCGCAACAATTCCCACGATACAGACCCCGGGAGGCTATGTCAATCTTTTTTTGTGCGTTGCAGTAAAATATTAATGCGCTGCGAATTTATGTGTAACCTATTGTTTTTATAAATTTATGTGTTAAATTATCAGGGCTGCTATGGTCCAGATTATAGCCTGATCGTTGTGTGCTGCACAATTTTTTGAGGTCCTTGCCATGTCAAATCCGGTCCGATTGATCAAAAAGTACCCCAACCGCCGTCTCTACGACACGGAAACCAGCAGCTACATCACCCTCTCCGAGGTCAAGCAACTGGTGCTGGAACATGCCGAATTTCAGGTGGTGGACGCCAAGACCAACCAGGATTTGACTCGTAGCATCCTGATGCAAATCATCCTGGATGAAGAATCCGGGGTAGCGCCCCTGTTTACCAGCGACATGCTGTCCCAGATGATTCGCTCCTACGGCAACGCCATGCAGGGGTTCATGGGCAATTACCTTGAAAAGGGCATGCAAAGCTTTGTGGACATCCAGAAGAAGCTGCAGGAGCAAAATGTCACCATGAGCGGAGGCGAAGCCCCGTCGGCCAATACCGATGTCTGGAAGCAGTTTCTCAATGCGCAGGGCCCCGCCCTGCAGGGTCTCATGGGCAACTACCTGGAACAAAGCACCCAGCTGTTCATGGAAATGCAAAACCAGATGCAAAAACAGGCCCGGACCATGTTTAGCGGTTTCCCGTTTCCCTTCACTGCACCGGTCACAACCCCCGAGACCGAACCCGAATCTCCACCGCCCCAAGCGGGCGACTCGAAGGCCTGACGCATGAGCGATGCTGCAACGATGGCCCGGCAGGCGGCCGGTCGGGTAGGCTTCGTGTCTCTGGGTTGCCCCAAGGCCCTGGTGGATTCCGAACAGATCCTCTCACAACTGCGCGCCGAAGGTTACGACATTTCGCCTTCCTATGAAGGCGCCGATCTGGTGGTGGTCAATACATGCGGTTTCATCGATGCAGCCATAGAGGAATCGCTTGATGCCATCGGCGAGGCCCTGAGCCAGAACGGCAACGTCATCGTCACGGGTTGTCTGGGTACCAACGCCGACAGGATACGCAAGGCGCATCCCGGGGTGCTGGCCGTCACCGGGCCACACGACAAGCATGCCGTCATGCAGGCCGTGCACCAGCATCTGCCGCCACCCCATGATCCCTTCACAAGTCTTATTCCGCCCCAAGGCATCAAACTCACGCCGCGCCACTACGCCTATCTCAAAATTTCGGAAGGGTGTAACCATCGCTGCACCTTTTGCATCATTCCCTCCATGCGTGGCGATCTGGTCAGCCGGCCCATCGGTGAGGTGATGCAGGAAGCCGAAAATCTGGTCAAGGCAGGTACCCGGGAGTTGTTGGTGATCTCCCAGGACACCAGCGCCTACGGCGTGGACATCAAGTACCGTACCGGTTTTTGGGGCGGACGCCCGCTCAAGACGCGCATGACGGACCTCGCGTCCGCCCTGGGCGATCTGGGCGTGTGGGTGCGCCTGCATTATGTCTACCCTTATCCGCATGTGGATGAAGTGCTGCCGCTGATGGCGGAGGGGCGCGTGTTGCCCTATCTGGACGTGCCGTTTCAGCACGCCAGCCCGCGCATCCTGAAGGCGATGAAGCGTCCGGGCAACGTGGACAAAACCCTGGAGCGCGTGCAGGCCTGGCGTCGCATCTGTCCCGAGTTGACCTTGCGCAGCACGTTCATCGTGGGGTTTCCGGGCGAGACGGAGGATGATTTCCAGATGCTTCTGGATTTTCTGGAACAGGCGCAGATCGATCGACTGGGGTGCTTTACCTATTCTTCGGTCCAGGGCGCTGTGGCCAATGCCTTGCCGGGAGCCGTACCCGAGGAAGTGAAGCTGGAGCGCCAGGCGCGTTTGATGGCGCATCAGGAGCACATCAGCACGCAACGCCTGGCACGCCATGTGGGTACGGTGCGAGAGGTGCTGGTGGATGAGGTCAGTGCTGACGGTGCTGTGGCGCGCACGGCCTCTGACGCACCGGAGATCGATGGCGTGGTCCATGTGGCACCCGATGCGCGCCTCGCGGTGGGTGAGTTTGCGCAGGTGCGCATTGAGCGCGCGGACGCACACGATTTATACGGACGGTTGTCCTAGACCTGGGAGAGCAGAGATGAGTAGAGAAGTCGTCGTATTGAGCGCCGTGCGCTCGGCCATTGGTGCTTTTGGTGGTTCGTTGTCCGGCTTTGAGCCGGGCGTGTTGGGCGGGCTTGTCATCAAGGAGGCCATCGCCCGTGCCGGCGTGGCACCTGAACAGGTCACTTATGCCACGGTGGGCAACACCATTCCCACCAACGAACGCTTTCCCTACCAGGCCCGGGTGGCCTGCATCGAAGGCGGCATGTCCATGGACTCCACCGTCATGTCAGTCAACCGGTTATGCGCCTCGGGGTTACAGGGCATCGTGTCCACGGCGCAGAACATCCTGTTGGGCGATGCTGATATCGGTCTTGGCGGCGGAATCGAGGTCATGTCCCAGGGCGGCTATCTGTCCAGTGCCATGCGCACCGGTGCGCGCATGGGAGACTCCCGGATGGTGGACATGATGGTGGCCACCCTCACGGATCCCTTCGGCGCGGGACACATGGGCATCACTGCCGAAAACCTGGCCACCAAATGGAACATCACGCGCGAAGAGCAGGACGCCTTTGCGCTGGAGTCGCAGCGCCGCGCTGCCCACGCCATTGCCGAGGGTCGCTTCAAGTCGCAGATCGTGCCCATCACCATCAAGTCGCGCAAGGGAGACGTGGTGTTCGACACTGATGAACATCCGCGTGCCACCACGCTGGAAAAACTGGCCGCCATGAAACCCGCCTTCAAAAAGGACGGTACCGTCACGGCAGGCAATGCTTCCGGGATCAATGACGGGGCAGCGTTCTTCATCATGGCCGAGGCCGGTGTGGCCGCAAGGGGGGGGCATCGGCCCATGGCCCGCCTGGTGTCCTATGCCGTGGCCGGCGTGCCCAGCCACATCATGGGAGAAGGCCCGATTCCGGCCACTCAGGGCGCCTTGAAAAAAGCCGGACTGAAACTTGACCAAATGGACGTCATCGAATCCAACGAAGCCTTTGCCGCGCAGGCCATTGCCGTGTCACGCGGTCTGGGTTTGGATCCGCAAAAAACCAATCCCAATGGCGGTGCCATCGCGCTGGGTCACCCGGTGGGCTGTTCGGGCGCCTTCATCGCCACCAAAGCCCTCTACGAGTTGCAGCGCATCGGCGGCAAGTACGCGCTGGTGACCATGTGTATTGGTGGCGGCCAGGGCATTGCAGCGGTGTTTGAACGGTTGTGATGAAGACGGGCCGGAAGCAGGGGACAGCCCCCAAAGGGGTCTGTCCCCTGGTGATCATTCCCGGCCTCTTTCCTCAGATTCCCGACGCCTCGATTCCCCGCCTGCCCCAACTGGAACGGGTGTTGGCCCAGGGTCATGTCGATGTGGCCCATCAGGGGCAGATGCTGGAAGACTGGCCGGATGCAGCGGGAGACATTTCCCTCGCCACGCGCATGGCGCGCGAAGCAGGCCTGCTGGATGAAGCGCCTCATTGGCTTTGTGCCGACCCGATCCATCTGCAGGTGGAAGGCGACGCGCTGTTGCTGCTGGAACGATATGGTTTTTCCGTACGCGAAGAAGAATCTGCCGCCCTGGTGAAGACGCTCAACCAGCACTTTGCCGAAGACGGTCTCAAATTTTTTGCGTTATCCCCTGATGTCTGGCTGGTGGGTCTCAACGAGCCCCCGCGCATCAGCACCACCCATCCGTTGACCCGTGTGGGGCGCAACATCGACGGGTATCTGCCGCGCGGCGAAGACGAGCGCCGCTGGCGCGCGCGTTTCAACGAAGTGCAGATGCTGTTGCATCAGCATCCCGTCAACCAGATGCGCGAAGCGCGACGCGAACGCATCATCAGCGGCGTATGGTTTTGGGATACGCCGGCTACCATCCATAACGCAAAAGTCATCGACACCCTGCGCGGCCCTTCGGCTTATGGCGATGCCGAAGCCTGGCGTGAGGCGGCCCTGCAACTGGATCGCGACGTGATCGGCCCGCTGCTGGAAGGGCTGCGTCGCGGCGATTACGGCGCGTTGACACTGGTGGCGGTGGAAGGGCGCTGTGCGGCCACCCTCACGCTGTCGCGCTGGCAGCTGTGGCGGTTCTGGCGCCGACCGCGCCCCCTGGCTCAGACCTCTGGGGTGCCCGGCCTGGAGCATGCCTGAATGACCCAACCCTCATGGGTTGCACGCCCGGTAGACGAGGCCATCGCGGCGACACTGCAGCAGGCGGGTGCGCCGACTTTGCTGGCACGGGCTTTGGCGGCACGCGGCGCCCAGGTGGACGACCTGCAGGAACCTGATCTGCAGGAACTGCTGCCCTTCGATACGCTGAAAGACGTGGGGCAGGCGGCCACCCTGCTGGCAGAGGCTATCGCCGCCGGAAAGAAGATCGTCATCATCGCCGATTACGATGCCGATGGCGCCACGGCCTGCGCCATCGGCCTGCGCGCTTTGCGCGCCATGGGGGCAGCGGTGGATTATCTCGTCCCCAACCGGATCACCATGGGCTACGGACTCACCCCGGAAGTGGTACAGCTTGCCCTGGCGAGGCAACCCGATCTGCTCGTGACCGTGGACAACGGCATCGCCAGCGTGGCGGGTGTGGCCGCAGCCAATGCGCTGGGCATTCCCGTCATCGTCACCGACCACCATTTGCCAGGCGAGGTGTTGCCGGACGCCGCTGCTATCGTCAACCCCAACCAGCCCGACTGTTCCTTTCCCAGCAAGGCGCTGGCAGGCGTGGGTGTGATGTTCTACACCATGCTGGCCCTGCGGGCCGAATTGCGTCGTCGCGGTGTCTGGCAGGCGCGGCCCGAACCCAACCTTGGTGCATTGCTGGACCTGGTGGCGCTGGGCACGGTGGCCGATGTGGTGCGCCTGGACCGCAACAATCGCCTGCTGGTAGCTGCGGGCTTGCGGCGCGTGCGCTCGGGCCGGGCTTCGGCCGGGCTCAATGCCCTCTACCGCGTTGCCGGGCGCGATCCCGCGCGTGCCGTGAGCGCCGACCTGGGCTTCGTCCTGGGGCCGCGCCTCAATGCGGCCGGGCGCATGGAAGACATGACCCATGGCATCGAGTGCCTTGCCTGCGACGAGGTCGATGTGGCCCTGCATTATGCGCAAAAGCTCGATGCCTTCAACCGCGAACGGCGCGAAGTGGAGGGCGCCATGCAGGAAAGCGCCCTGGCGCGCCTGGATACGCTCGAGGCGGGGCAGCGCTACACCCTCTCCCTGTATGATCCCGAATGGCATCCGGGCGTCATCGGCATCCTCGCCTCGCGCATCAAGGATCGCTTCCATCGTCCGGTCATTACGTTTGCGCCGGGCACTAGCGCCGAAGAAATCCGCGGCTCGGGACGCAGCATTGCAGGCTTTCATCTGCGCGATGCGCTGGACCAGGTGACCAAGCAGCACCCGGATCTGATCCTGCGCTTCGGCGGGCATGCAGCGGCGGCGGGGCTGACCTTGCGTAGCGGCGATTTTGCGCGTTTTGAGGCGGCCTTCGAAGCGGTGGCGCGTCAGTGGCTAAGTCC
>JAJZHC010000093.1 GCA_021804705.1 Pseudomonadota bacterium | reverse complement strand
CCCTCTGCATAGCGCACCAGTTCAGAGTACCGTGCCAGCTCGAAGACCATGCCGGCCCCCGACAAACGACGCACCAGACCTGGCCAATCTCCCAGCGCTGGGGGTGCCTCTTTCTCGGTTACAGCGCTGGCCCGAGCGACCGGAATTGTCGGCACTGGTGCTGCTGGCTCTGGCTTGGCCGTCTTGGGCAAAACCGGCATGGGCTGTGATTGCGCAGAGGCAACCGGCTGGAATGCCAGCATGCGCAGCAATGCCATCCTGAATCCGGCTGCATCGTCTGGCGCGAGGGGCAGATCCTTACGGCTTTGCACGGCAATCTGATACAACAGTTGAAGGGTCTGCGCATCCCAGCACGCTGCCAACGGCTCAAGAGCCGCTTCAATTCCAAGTGCTTCGCGCTGCCCGGGCAAGGCGCGCAGCAATGCGAGATCATGCAGCAGTGTCGCCATATCCTGGAGTGCCTGTTCAAATGACAGGCTGCGCGTTGCCATGCCCTGTGCCACCTGCATCAGGGCGGCACCATCCTCAATGCTCAGCGCACGCAGGATTTCCAGCAAATAATCCTGTTCGATGGACCCCAGCATGTCGCCTACTTCAGCCAGCTTGACCTGGCCGCTGCCGTAAGCGATGGCCTGATCCAGCAGACTCAGGCTGTCGCGCATGCTGCCCTGGGCGGCACGTGCAATCAACGGCAATGCGGCTGGCTCACAGGGTATATGTTCCTGCTCGAGAATGTGCTGCAGTCGCGAGGTGATCAGGTCTGGCGGCATTTGCCGCAAGTTGAACTGCAGACAGCGCGACAGGACAGTCACCGGAACTTTTTGCGGATCCGTCGTGGCCAGGATGAACTTCACATGCTCTGGAGGTTCTTCCAGGGTCTTCAGCATGGAGTTGAATGCCGAACGGGACAACATGTGTACTTCATCGATGATGTATACCTTGAAGCGTCCGGATACGGGCATGTATTGCGCGTTATCCAGCAACTCACGCATTTCTTCCACCTTGGTATTGGTGGCAGCATCCACTTCCAGCATGTCTGGAAACCTGCCGCTATCGATATCGCGACAGGTTGCGCAGACGCCACAGGGTGCAGCGCTGAGCCCAACCTCGCAATTGAGGCATTTTGCCAGGATGCGGGCAATCGTCGTCTTTCCGACGCCACGCGTGCCGGTAAACAGATAGGCATGGTGCAGCCTGCCCGTCTGGAGCGCATTACCCAACGCCCGCACCACATGCTCCTGACCCACCAGTTCGGAGAATGTGCGGGGCCGGTATTTACGCGCCAGTACCTGGGAGGATTCCATGTCGTGTGGACGAGTCGTCAGTACCAGTGACTCAGCCGCACCTGATAAAAGTTGATACCCGGATTGGGATTTTGCAGCCCGGCATTGGACAAGTGCTGCAAACGCAACATCACATCCCAGTCATGGTGCTCACCCAGGGTCAGCCCTGCCCCCACGTGATCGCCGAACTGAAAATGAGTGCTCATGTCGCGGCCGGCATAAATCTGGTGGTCGCTAATGTAATGAAAGCCCACTGCGGCTTCAACAAAAGGAGAAATGGATCCGTAGTACTGAGAAGGCCGAAGCCGCCAGACCGGGGTCAGCCCGAAATCCGTCACGTCGTGGTTGCTTCCCGCTGCGTTATGTGGCGTCCATCGACCCAGGGCGACGTCCCAGTACCCACTCAAAAACCAAGGAGAGTCGGCAAACCAGCGCTGGTCCCAAGCCCTGGACCAGGCAATACGCCCCATGTCGGTGTGATAGCCATACCCTGCCTCGATGGAAATGGCATCAGAAGCACCAGCGCCACGAACAGCGAACAACCCAAAAAGTACAAATATAAATATTGATCTCACCATCATCGTTCCAGGATCAGGGTTAAAGTGACATCCGTTGAAAATAGGGTGGCGAGCCTTACCCCCGGCACTTGCAGGAAGTAGCTGTGGCTGCTTCCTTCCGGACCTGACCAGGTTGGCTACACTGCAATGCGGAGAGGCCCGCCAATGAGAGAGGATGCGTTAAAACGCGCAGGAATTCAAGGGTCCATCTGCATAATTCGCATCACTTTATGGAAGGGCAACCCTGAAGTCACAGCCGGTCTTGGCCTTGACTTCTTCAAGTGTCGTACCCGGGTTAAGCTCGGTCAGAACCAGCCCCCGACCAGGTTCTACCTGAAACACGCAAAGCTCCGTAATGATGGTGTTGACTACCCCTTTACCGGTGATGGGCAATGAGCATGACTTGAGAATCTTGGGAGCTCCTTGCTTGGAAGCATGCTCCATCAGGACGATGACCCGTTTGACACCCGACACCAGATCCATGGCCCCTCCCGGGCCTTTAACCATCTTGCCCGGAACCATCCAGTTGGCCAGGTCACCGTTTTCAGCAACTTCCAGTCCGCCCAGTATGGAAAGATCCACATGTCCTCCACGGATCATGGCAAAGGAGTCCGCGCTGGAAAAGATGCTGGAACCGGGTAGCGTGGTAATGGTTTGCTTGCCCGCGTTGATCAGGTCAGGATCAACTGTGGCTTCCGTGGGAAACGGCCCGATACCCAACAAGCCGTTTTCAGATTGCAGCGTCACCTCAATGCCTTCCGGGATGTAATTGGCCACCAACGTAGGAATACCGATGCCCAAATTGACGTAAAAACCATCCTGCAATTCTTTTGCAGCACGTTGTGCCAGAACTTCGCGCACCGATAGATGATGCTGGTGCACATGGTGCCCACCGGAGAGGGTGCGAAACTCGATGCGCTTTTCATAATGCGCACCCTGGATGATGCGGTCCACATAGATGCCTGGGGTATGGATCTGGTCGGGGTCGAGCTGTCCCGCCTCCACCAGCTCTTCCACTTCCGCCACGGTCACCCGGCCACAAGTGGCGATCATCGGGTTGAAGTTGCGTGCTGTTTTGCGAAAGACGAGGTTTCCTGCCGTATCACCCTTCCACGCCTTCACGATTGCAAGATCTGTCTGGATGGCTTCTTCCAGGACATATTCCTTGCCATTGAACAGCCGGGTGGGCTTGCCTTCCGCCAGCGGCGTGCCCACGGCGGTGCGTGTGTAAAAGCCCGGAATGCCCGCTCCACCAGCTCGCAGTTTTTCAGCCAGAGTGCCCTGTGGCGTCAACTCCAGTTCCAGCTCGTTGGCCAGCACCTGTCGTTCAAATTCCTTGTTTTCACCCACATAGGAGGCGATCACCTTCTTGACCTGGCGGCCTGCCAGAAGCAACCCCATGCCAAAGTCATCCACTCCTGCATTATTGCCTACGATGGTCAGCTCCTTTGCGCCACTCTTCACCACGGCGGCGATGAGATTTTCGGGAATGCCGCTTAAACCAAAACCACCTGCGGCAATGGACATGCCGTCATGAACAAGTCCTGCGAGGGCGCTTTTTGCATCAGGAAATACTTTTTTGAGAGCCATGGAATATGCCGATCAGGTTAGAAGGGTTATTGGGCCGTCCAGCCACCATCGATGCTGAGGTTCGAGCCGCGCATCTGGTTGGCGGCGGGAGAGCACAGAAAGACAGCCAGTGCGCCAATCTCTTCGGGAGTTGCAAACTCTCCCGATGGTTGTTTTTCTTGCAACAGGCGCTGTTTGGCGGCCTGCGCAGCGAGCCCCTCGTTTGCCGCCAACGCGTCAATCTGTCTTTGCACAAGGGGTGTCAGGACCCATCCTGGACTGATGGCGTTGCAGGTAATCCCGCTTTGCGCGGTCTCAAGCGCAACCACCTTGGTCAAACCCACGATGCCATGCTTGGCCGCCACGTAAGCCGCCTTCTGCGCAGAGGCCACGAGGCCATGTGCGGAGGCGATGTTGATGATACGCCCCCAGTTATTTTGTCGCATCAACGGCAATGCATGTTTTATGGCATGGAAGGCTGAGGACAGGTTCACGGCAATGATGGCATCCCAGCGCTCTTCAGGGAAATCTTCCACAGGGGCCACATGTTGAATGCCTGCATTGTTGACCAAAATGTCCACGCCACCCCAACGCCTGGCCGTTTCGGTCACCAATGCTGCGATTTCGCCAGAGTTCCGCATGTCGGCTTCCTGAAAGCCCACCTCAACCCCGGCACTGCGAGCCAATCCGGCGCGTATTGCTTCAATCTCTGCAGGATCACCCAGTCCGTTGAGCATCACGCGTGCGCCGGACGCCGCCAGCGCTTTGGCAATACCCAGGCCAATTCCGCTGGTTGAGCCGGTCACAATGGCTGTCTTGTCTTTCAGCATCACGCATTTCCTTTCAGGATTCTGGCTTCGATGAGTCCAGGGGGCATTCTACTGCAGCGCAGCAAAATTGTCTGGCCCCGTTCGATTGATCCATACCCTTCTATTCGGTCAGGTCGAGCAGGTGGCCCAGGCGTTCCTGCTTGGTTTTGAGATAGCGCAGTGTTTCCTGGTGCAGCGGTACCAAAAGCGGCACGCGTTCAACGACAACAAGGGGGGGCTGGCTGAGCTGCGATATTTTTTCCGGATTATTGGTAAGCAGACGGATGGTCGTCAGCCCGAGCTGGATCAGAATGGCCGCTGCCGAGTCGTAGGTTCGGGCGTCGATGGGCAATCCAAGATGCAGGTTGGCATCCACCGTATCCAGTCCGTGATCCTGAAGCCGATAGGCCGCAAGCTTGCTGGATAACCCGATCCCCCTCCCCTCATGACCCCGGAGGTAGACCAGTGCCCCGCGTCCTGCCTGACCAATGGACTCCAGGGATAATTGCAGTTGCGGACCGCAATCGCAGCGCAAGGACCCCAGCACATCACCCGTCAGGCATTCAGAGTGGATGCGGACCAGAACATCTTGTTGCCCCCGCACCTCCCCCAGCTGCAATACCAGGTGTTCCTGCTTGCCGCAGGAAAAAGTCCGCACGCGAAATTCACCGTGTCGCGTTGGCAGGCGCGCCCACGAGTCAGGCTGTTCACTATCAGGAAATTCAGTCACTGGGCATTCTTCCCGCAAGGAGGCATCGTCGATAAAAACCCTCTCATGATACCAGAGCAGGCAATCTGGCCTGAAGGCGCCCCGTCAGGCATAATGCCTCCCCATGACTCAACCCCGCCTGTCCCTCGTGGTTGCCATGACGTTAAACCGCGTCATTGGCGCCAACAATGCCATGCCCTGGCACCTCCCTGCAGACCTGGCCTTTTTCAAGGCGACAACGCTGGGTCACCCCGTTGTGATGGGCAGAAAAACCTACGAATCCATTGGCCGCCCCCTGCCTGGGCGGCGCAACATCGTGGTGACCCGAGACCCTGCATTCAAGGCGCCGGAATGCGATGTGGTTCATTCCGTTGAAGGTGCGCTTTTTCAGGCTGGCGAAGATCCTGAAATTTTCGTGATCGGCGGAGAAGCGCTGTTCTGTTCCTTTCTCCCGGCAACCCAACGCATCTACCTGACGCAAATTCATGCGGAAATCGCGGGTGATACCTACTTCCCGGAAATCGATCGGGCGCAATGGCAGGAAGTGTCCCGCGTGGAAAGACCGCGGGACGCGCAGAATGCCTATGACCTCACTTTCTTGACGCTGGATCGCCGTCTGTCCTGATCAGGCTTTGCAATAACCACTCAGCTTTTTGGAGGAGGTTTTTTGCCGTTCCCCGACGGTTTTGCAGCAGGGTCAGGGGGGGCTTTGTCCGCGCCCATGAAGGCCCAGGGCCATAGTGCCGGGTTGAGCATTGGGTTGTCCTGGGACGGC
>JAJZHC010000092.1 GCA_021804705.1 Pseudomonadota bacterium | reverse complement strand
GCGCCTGGCAATGCGGGGACCGCGCAGGAAGAGGGGGTCTACAATGTGCCCGTGCAGGGTGTGGCCGCCTGGCTGGAATTCGCGCAGCGCGAAGCCATCGGCCTGACGGTGGTGGGTCCTGAAGCCCCCCTGTCCGAAGGGGTCGTGGACGCCTTTCGTGCTGCAGGACTGGCCATTTTCGGGCCCACCCAGGCTGCCGCACAACTGGAAGGCTCCAAGGATTTTGCCAAGCGCTTCATGGTACGCCATGGCATACCCACTGCGTCCTACCAGACCTTCGACGACACCCCCGCCGCGCATGCCTACCTGGACCAGGTGGGGGCACCCATCGTCATCAAGGCGGACGGCCTTGCGGCCGGCAAGGGCGTGGTGGTGGCGCAGACCCTGGAAGAAGCCCACCGCGCCGTGGACGACATCATGGGCGGTGCCCTGGGAGGCGCTGGACACCGGGTGGTCATTGAAGAATGCCTGCAGGGCGAGGAAGCCAGCTTCATCGTTCTGGTGGATGGCGAGCATGTCCTGGCGCTGGCCACCAGCCAGGATCACAAACGATTGCTGGACGGTGATGCCGGACCCAACACGGGCGGCATGGGCGCCTATTCGCCGGCGCCTGTCGTGACCCCGGCCATTCATGGTCGCGTGATGCGCGAAATCATCCTGCCCACGGTCCAGGGGATGAAGCGGGAAGGCGTGCCCTACACTGGTTTCCTTTATGCCGGTCTGATGATCGACGCTGTGGGCGCGGTCAAGACGCTGGAATTCAACTGCCGCATGGGGGATCCAGAAACCCAGCCCATTCTGATGCGCCTGAAGAGCGATCTGCTCTCCCTGCTGGAACACGGCGTGGCAGGCACCCTGGACCAGGTGGAGGCCGAGTGGGACCGACGGCCCGCCATCGGAGTCGTCCTGGCAGCAGCGGGCTATCCCGCAACCCCTCGCCGCGGCGACCCGATCACGGACCTGGGCGCAGACGACGCCGAGTGTCATGTCTTTCACGCGGGCACTGCGCGCCAGGACGATAAACTGGTCACGGCAGGCGGCCGCGTGCTGTGCGTGAGCGCCATGGGAGACACCTTGCGCATGGCCCGGCAAAAGGCTTACGCGCGGGCCCGGGACATCCGTTTTGAGGGCATGCAGATGCGCACCGACATTGCCTGGCGCGGACTCAAGACCTGAACACCTGATCGCTCAACAGATCCGCAATGGTGGAGGGCCGACAATGTGCCTTCACCCTTCCTGGTATCACCCTCACCTGCCCTCCAAACTGGCGCTGACAGGCACGCGCACTCTTCAACGGGCGCCGTCCCGCGCGGTTGGCGCTGGTGGACACCAGGGCCATCTTGAGGTGGCGGCAAAGCGCTACGGCATCGGGATGAGCATCCACCCTTAGGGCGATGCGCGGCGCCTGTCCGGGTTGCCGGTGCCGCCCCCGCAGCACCACCGGCGTGCGCGCTGCCGCCGGCATCAACCAGGTGTGGGCTCCCGGCCAGCGGCTATGGGCACGGTGTTGTTGCACGGGCGTCAGGGGTTGGTGGAATCGCGCCAGACGTTCTGCCTTGTCGGCGATGACGATCAGCCCCTTATGCGCCGGGCGTCGCTTCAATGCCAGCAGGCGTCGCACCCCGCGCGGACTGCCGGGATCACAACCCAGACCAAACACCGCCTGGGTGGCGTAGGCGATCAATCCCCCGCGTCGCAGGTAGGCGCGCAGGGCACGAGGAGCTTCATGGAGTCGTTGCATGGTTACAGTGTACCGAATAGGGGCCAGACTGTTAGAATCAAACCATGAGATTCTACATCCGCCCCCTGATTTTGCTACTGGCCGCCCTGCCGCTTGTTGTCCAGGCTGCCCGTCCTGACAATCTTGAGCCCATTCCTGACGATGCGCCGCCCCCGCCCCAGGTGGGCGCTGATGCGTCGACAGCCGAGCCTCAAGTGACCATCGTCGAACACGACAGCACCACCTTCGAGGAGTACCGCATCAACGGGCGCCTTTACAAAATCAAGGTGACTCCCAAAGTCGGGGCACCCTACTACCTCATCGATGACCAGGGCGCCAACGTCTGGCGCCGATACGATGGCCCAGATCCCACACCAGTGCAGGTGCCCCGCTGGGTGATCCTGGAGTTCTGAAGCCCCGATCCATGGCTGTATTCACTCCCGTATCCCGCGAAGCCCTGTCCCAGTGGCTGACCCAGTATTCTGTCGGCACCCTGCAGGAGCAGACAGCCATTGCTGCCGGCATTGAAAACACCAATTATTTCGTCACCACTGACCAAGGCCGTTTTGTCCTCACCCTGTTTGAAAAGCTGCAACCTGCCGAACTGCCCTATTACCTCAATCTGATGGATCACCTGGCACGACGGGACATTCCCTGCCCGCGGCCGATACCCAACCGGCAAGGACAGTTTTTTGACCTGTTGTGCGGCAAACCCGCAAGCCTCGTCACGCGCCTCTCGGGTCAATCGCAAATGGCGCCCAGCATCATCCATTGCCGTGCTTTTGGCGACCAGGTGGCACGCCTGCACCAGGCCGCGTCTGACTACGCCGCCAACCTGTCCAACCCCCGCGGGCCCTCATGGTGGCTTGCCACGGCAGCCAAAGTCAGGCCATTTCTGGATGCCGCACAAAATGAGCTGCTGACGCGCGAGCTGGTCTTCCAGACTGCGCATCGCTTCGATGCATTGCCGCGCGGGGCCATCCACGCTGATTTGTTCCGGGACAATGTGCTGTTTGATGGCGAACGCGTAGGCGGCGTCATCGACTTCTATTTTGCGGGCACGGATGCCTGGCTGTACGACCTCGCCATTGTCGTCAACGACTGGTGCATGACACCAGAAGCCGTACTGGACCCCCAACGCGTGCAGGCCCTCGTGGGGGCCTACCAGACCCGGCGCACGGTATCGGCCGTGGAACGGGATGCCTGGCCGGTCATGCTGCGCGCCGGCGCACTCCGCTTCTGGCTGTCCCGTTTGTTCGACTTGCACCTGCCCCGCCCGGGCGAGATCATCCATCCTCACGATCCCTCCTGGTTTGAGCGTATCCTGCATCATCACATTGAGAAACCAAGTCCCTGGCCCCTATGACCTCACCCCGCCGCGTCCCCTTCATTCGTGGGTTTTACTGGATTTCCGAAGGTTTCCAGCTGGTCTTTCAAAGCCCCTTTGGCTGGATGAAAGTCATCACGCTGTGGTTTGGCTTCACCCTCCTGTGCAGCATGATCATCGCCATCGGGCCCATCCTGTTTTCGCTGATGCTGCCCATCCTGTTTGCCGGACTGATGGCAGGCTGCAGGGCCATCGAAAACGGCCAGTCCATGACGGCGGGACATCTTTTTGCCGGTTTTCGCAACAAACCGGCCCGCCTCATCACCCTGGGGGGCATCAACGTGCTGGGAGAGCTCATCCTGACCACGATATTGCTGGTCTGGGGAGGACAGCGCATGATTGAACTGCAGACCCTGTCCATGGATGGTACGGGCAATCTGGAACAGTTGCAGTTGCTGGTTTCCGATCTCACACCCATGTTCATCACGCTGGCGATCATTCAGGTGATCCTGCTCATGCTGGGCTGGTTTGCACCGGCGCTCCTGGTGTTCAGCGACATGACCACAAGCCAGGCGCTCTCCCTCAGCGGCAAGGCCTGCCTCATCAACACGCTGCCCTTCCTGGCCTATTCAGTGGGCATGGGCGCACTGCTGATGGCGCTCGTCACCGCAGCGTTTGCCGTACCGGTGCTGGGAATCCTGTTGTTCATGATGGGCATTCCCACCATCATTGCTGCGGTCTATGCCTCGTATCGCGACATCTTCAGCGACGTCATCGACCTCGAAGACAGTCGCTGGACACGGGTGGAGTGAGGGCGCTCAACGCGCCATGATGACGGCGGTATCGCGTGCCATCTGTGAGGCATCCTGAGGCAACTGGAATACGGCGCGCAGGCTGCCGTCTGGGGCTATCAAAAAGAACGAACTGGTGTGGTCTACGCTATAGCTGCTGCCCCCTGGCACCTCGTCCACGTTGCGTACGTAATAAACCCCGAGATCGCGCGTCAACGCCTTGAGCGCCGCATCGCTACCCGTTGCCCCGATGAACGCCGGATTGAAGGCCGGGACATACCGTTTCAGCAGCTCGACACTGTCGCGCGGGGCATCTACCGAAACGAACACCACCCGGGGCGGCGTCGTTTTTTCCTGCAACTGATGCGTCACTTGCGAGAGGAGTGCGAGGCTGGTGGGACAGACATCGGGACAATGCGTATAACCAAACAGCACGAAGGTCCAATGCCCCTGCAGCGTGGCATTGGAAAACTCCCCCTGGGTGGAAGGCAAATGAAATTCGGGCAGCGGACGCCCGTCATCGAGCAGGTTGACCGTAGGGCCCAGCACCGGGGCCGGCCCCCGAAATCCGTGGGACAGCCAGAACGCCCCCGCCAGCAGCAGTAGCACCGCTGCTGCGGTCAATACCAGCAGGGTGCTGCGTTTCACAGGCTGCGGGCGAGCCTGAAACCGATGCTGTGGACACGCACGGAGGGGTCATCCGCACTGCGGCGCACGACGATGAGGTCGGTGGCAGGGTTCTGCCAGGAGCCGCCCCGCACCACGCGCGACAGGCAGGTTTGCGTAAACTGGGGATACGGGTTCTGGGCCCATGCGGTGCCATTGGCCGGCGCTCCCTGCAGGGTGTCGTGGTAACAATCTTCCACCCATTCCCAGACGTTGCCACTCATGTCATACAGCCCCCAGGCGTTGGCCTTCTTGGCCGCCACAGGATGGGTACTGTTGCCGCTGTTCTCTTCATACCAGGCCACCTGGTCGAGGTCGTTGCCGCCGCAATAAGTTGCCAGTGCAGCTGCCTTGCAGCCGTATTCCCATTCGGCCTCAGAGGGCAACCGGTAATGCTTTCCCGTTTTGGCATTCAGACGCAGGATGAAAATCTGCACATCATCCCAGCTGACGTTTTCTACCGGGCATTTGCTGCCACAGTTGACGAACTCGCTGGGGTTGTTGCCCATGATTGCCTGCCATTGACCCTGCGTCACCAGCGTGGTGGCCAGCGCAAAAGGCTTCGAGAAGGTCACCTTATGGGTATCCTTGTCCCCTTCGCCCATCATGAAACTCCCTGCTGGCAGCGCAACCATATCAGGACAATCCGGGCAATCGTGCAGTACACTGGCTGCGTATACCCCGTTCACGATCATCCCGAGTCCCAACCCCGCCAGCAACGCCAACACTCTTAGCATGTTCTCCCCTCCCCTTTTGTAATGTGATTTTCGTGGGTGCCCCAGTGTAGCCCAGCATCGGGGTTTGCTCAATCTCCACGCTTTTGGTACCATGGCTTGCCCACTTGGAGGGGGATTGGTGGGCGTGACTTTGAAAAACACTACAAATCGAGGGGGTTGTAATGGAAGTTAAAGACATTATGGATCAGGGTTTCATGATTATCCCGATCATCCTGTTCGTGGGTGGCATTCTGGCTTCCTGGAATTTGGGCGCCATGGGGCTTGGCCTCGTTGAAAAAAACAGCAAGCAGTAACAAGCGATCCCTAGCCATCAGGCCTTTTATCAAACGGCCTGATGGTGCATTTCAAAGAAATCCTGCCAGGGTGGAACGGTCCACGCAGTGAGGTGGTCTGAAAGTTCTGTGTTTCCTGAAAACGCTGCACCTGATGTGATCTGCCTCCCCATGCCCACCTCTGACAATCGTTCCCTGGTCAAATTCCTGCTGGTTTCCGC
>JAJZHC010000091.1 GCA_021804705.1 Pseudomonadota bacterium | reverse complement strand
ACCCATTGAAGTCCGGACGCGGAACAAATCTGTATACGGTGAGCGTCGTCCCCCTGCTGCAGTCGTGCAAACGCGCCAGAGACCAAAAAGGCCTGGAACAGGAAGCTCAGCAGCAACCAGCGGGTCATGCGTTGAAATGTCTGGGGACGGACCATGCCCCGGATTCTATCAGATCAGGTGCCGTCCCATGCTTCACCCGTTCCCATGCCCGCCAGGCGTTTGACGCGTCGCGCATCAAGCAGACGCACTTCCCCATGGGGTGCGTCGATCAACCCGTTGCGCCTGAACTCGGCAAAAACCCGGCTTACGGTTTCTTCGCTCAATCCCAGTAGCTCGGCAATCTCCAGGCGCGAGAGCACCAGTGGAAAGGCTTCGGAGTGGTCCGATCCGATGGGCATCAGGGAGAGGATGAAGGAGGCCACCCGCGCGTGGGCAGGCTTGATGCCGAGATTGCGAATCATGATCTGGGCCTGGACCAACTCATCGCGAAACCGCTGAATGACACGCAAGGCCACCGCAGGGTTGTCTTCCAGGACGCGCAACATGTCCTTGTGGGTGATGCAGCAAACATCCACCGGCGTCAAGGCTGTGGCTGTATAGGGGTAAGGCGCTTCCGAGGTTTCAAATCCCACGAGCTGGCCTGCCACGAGCAGGCCCAGGATCTGTTCTCGCCCTACCAGCGGCATCGTGGTGAGTTTGAGCTGTCCGGCACGCAACACCATCAACTGGATGCAAGCCGTACCCTCGCGAAATACCGTTTCGCCGGCAGAATAGCGCCTTCGGCTGAGCAACCCGCGCAGCTCGCAAGCCTGTGTAGCGTCGTGTTCTCCGTCTGAGAACAAAGCGCCACACAGGACACAATCCTCGTTTTTGCAGTGACAGCTCAGCATTTGGACTCTTGAGTGGCCCTGACGCCATAACGCGAATGAAGTATTTCAGGTCAATTGTTTTTGGCGCCCTGATTGACCCATGTCTTGATCGTGTCAATGTTTTGCTGCGACATGAGATTGCGTTGATACGGCATGTGGATGGAACTGTCGGCACGGTTTTCGATCAACATCACCAGAACGCTGGTCAAGCCATCGCCGGGCTTGACCACGGGTCCAAACTGCGTCCCTTTCATCAGGGTGTCGTAAGTACTCATGTCAAGCTTGCTTTTCTCATACCCGATTCCACCCGGGGTGTGGCACTCAAAACAGTTTCCCTTGAGAATAGGGAGTACCTCCTTCTGATAGCTCACCTCATGCTGTCCACAGGCGGACAGCAATACGGCGGCCAGGGAAGTTGCCACGGCAGACATCATGCAGACTTTTTTCATGATGAACCTCCTTAACTGGGTTCAGGCTCCCACGGTGACAGAAATCGCGTGATCAACCACAGGACGACAAAGGGACAGGTAAACACGATGGCCACGGCCACCAGACCCTCGTGACTCAAGATCTCGGGGTAATACACCAGCAGCCCTTTCATGGTTTTCGAGAGTTCCTGGCCCCCAATCACCACGTTCCAGCGCATGGCCAGAACGGCAATCATCATTCCGACGCCAGAAATCACGAGGCCTCTGACCAGGGCTTTTCCCTCCACCCTGAAGACGATCAACACGGTCAACAGTGCAAGCACGATGAGTGAACCACCCCATTGAATCATCATGCCGTAGCGAATGGGACCCTCGATGAGGCGCTGCACCATGTCAATGCCTTCCAGCCTCTTGTAAAACATCTCCAGCAACTCCAGACCTTCAATCACCAGAACCACCAGCAGAAAGGCCCACATGGTGCGCGCCAGCCCCTTCATGCAGGCCTGATCCACGGGAACCTTGCGGATGCGCGAATACACCACATACAGCACGATGAGCAGGCCAATGCCGGAAACGATGGCGGAGAGCAGGAAGATGATGGGCATGAGGTCTGAAGACCACCATTCGCGCGCCTTGACCGAGCCAAACAGAAACCCCACATAACCATGCAAACCCCCAGCAGCAGGGATTCCGATCATGGCCAGCACGGTGGCGAATTTATGATCCAGGGCGAGCGCGCGCGGCGAGACGTCGTCAGAACCCAGGGTCATCAGGCGATATACAGTGCCCAGCGGACCTTGGGTTGTTTTCGACAGCGCCACGATGTCGGCCCGGAACGCAAACCATATTTCCAGAAGAAGCAGGGAGATATAGAACCCGGCAACATAACTGAACGCCGCCATGGCAGACGTCCAGTGCGGTGTGAGTACGGCATTGAAGGCCCGTTGCGGATTACCCAGATGGAGCAGCAGTGGCATAGGTACAAAAAACATGAAGCTCACTGCCGTGAGTAACGCAAATCGGGCTACCGGCTTGTATTGCGCCATGCCAAAGACGTGAAACAGGCTGGAGACGATAAAGGCTCCAGCCACCAGGCCAGTGATATAGGGATATATAACGATCAACACACTCCAGGGAATGTCAGTTTCGTTGGGGTAGACATATCCGACGTAGGGTGCGGCTTGTGCCATGGTGCCTATCATTTAACAAACCTCCTTATCGATGCCCACATAAAATACGTTGGGTGCATTGCCCGTTTCTGGCTTGAGCACGGAAACGCGGTTATTGCGCAGAAATGCGCTGATCGGGCTTTGCGGATCATTGCGGTCACCAAAAACGCGTGCCTCCACGGGACACACTTCCACGCAGGCAGGCTGCAACCCCTTGGTGATGCGGTGATAGCACCAGGTGCATTTGTCCGTCACACCCATCACATGATTGAATTCACGCACGCCGTAAGGGCATGCTTGCACGCAATACTGGCAACCGATGCAATAGGAGTGGTCGATCAACACCACGCCGTCCTTGGTTTGATAAGTCGCCCCGGTGGGGCAGACCTGAACACAGGCGGGATGGGTACAGTGATTGCACAGTTTGGGGACAAAAAAGGCCTTCTCGACCTTGGCATCCTTATAACGATTATCGAAGCGGAACTCTTTCTCGGAACCTGAGGCGGCAATGTTCTGTGCATCGCTTTGGCTATCCACATGGGCTCGCTCGTCGCCTTCGAGATAGACATATCGCTCAACCCAGGTTCGGAAATGATGTGCATCCTGTGTCACGCCATTTTCTGCCTTGCAAGCCTCAACACATCGCAGACAGCCGATGCATCGGGTGGCGTCCACACCAAAGGCCCACTTATGCTTGTTCCAGTCATAATCAGGAATTTTGGGGGCGGCTGCAGCAGCGGTTTCAGCGCTTTGCGCCCTGGCAACCAGGTTTCCTGATCCCACCCAGGTGCCTGCGCAGGCGGTACCAATGCCCAACATGCGCAGGAAGAAATTGCGTCGCACCAGGTTGCTGCCCTTGACTTCGATTTTCTTGTCTTCTTGGGTCATTTTTTCTCTCACTGGATCACTGAATCACTTGCAACTTGTACTGGCGTAATACGCGGTCAGTTGCGCCACGTCGTCAGCACTCAAGGTTTTGGCAATACTGGTCATGACGGGATGGTTGCGCGTACCGTCTTGAAATGACTTAAGCGTGTCTGACAGGTAATCGGGATTCTGTCCCGCGAGGCTGGGCCAAGCCGGGCTGGGACTGACGCCATTGGCCCCATGGCAAAGGGCACAACTGGCCGCCTTTGACTTTCCTAACAGGGCGATTGCCCGATCTGCACCAGCGGTCTTGCAACTGGCCTGGGAAAAATAAGCAGCCACGTTGATGATGTCGGCATCACTCAACCCCGCGGCCATGCCGCTCATCATGGCATTGGTGCGCATCCCCGATTTGAAAGCCTGGAGGGCGTTGATCAGGTACCCTGCATGCTGGCCCGCAAGATTTGGCCAGGCTGGATTGACACTGGCCCCTGCGGCCCCGTGACAGGCTGCGCAGGTGGCTGCCAGGACTTTTCCGGCAGCAGCATTACCCTGCGGTGCCTTCGCCAGACTGGCAAAGTTGATCTTGGGAGAATGGGGATCGTGGCAGACGGTACATTGCTCCGTACCCGCGTGTGCGGCCAATACAACCTGGCGCTGCGCAGCAGGCCGACCCGGCATGGCCTCATGGCACTGGATGCATTTGGTGCGATCCTTGGGCAGCGGCAGTTTGCCGCCAGTCGGACCCTCTGCGACGGGCGCTTTGGAGCCCAACGCGATGCGTTCGTCCACACTGAGGGGCGCCTGCGCCGTCGAGGGGTGCTGCCCTACCGGACCGTGGCAAACCTCGCATTTGACATGTTTGCCGATAACTGGTTGATTATGTTTGCTTTCTAACCAGGAATCATATTGTTTGGCATGACAGGTTTTACAGTACTCGTTGCCACGAAAACGCGGCACATCACTGGCAATTTCGGCTACTGAATCGCCGCGGTAGTGGCCGTAGGCATAGTATGACTTGTCCGTGAAATAGTGCTTTGCCGTCAAGGCTGCCGTTGCAAGAACAACCACGAGCAGCAACAGGCGTGCGATGTGCTTTGGCATACTCTCTTCCCTCTTTGAGCTTTCGAATAGAGAGAGACTAGGCCGGATTTGTGGTGATTACATTGATAATTCGCAATTCTTGAGTTGATGTTTGGCAACGGAAACAGGATCCGCCGTCGTTTCGTGTTTCAGGCGGCGCTTTGCAACACGCCCAGACGCAGTCTTTGGGCGGAAGCATCACGCAACGCCGTGCGCAACCCCTCCTCCACCACGGGATGGTAGAACGGTAATTTCAGCATATCCTCGACCGTCGTGTTCCATTGCAGGGCCCAGGCCATCAAGTGCCCCAAATGCTCTGCATCAGGGCCGATCATCTCGGCGCCCAGAAATTTGCCGCTGTTGCGATCGGCATAGACATGCAGCAATCCTTGATGGCGCAACATCACCCGACTGCGTCCCTGGTCTTCAAATGAGACAGCGCCGACCACAATGCTGGCCTTGTCGAGGTCTGCCCAGCGTGAGCCCACCGTGGCGATCTGTGGGTCCGAAAAGACAACGCCTAGAGGAGCCCGACGCAACCCTTGCATCACGAGCGGGTAGGAAGCTGCATTCTCACCAGCAATGCGCCCCTCGTCTGCGGCCTCATGCAGCAAGGGTACGTCGTGGTTGGCGTCTCCTGCGATGAAAACCGGACTGTTGCCACATTGCAGGGTGTACCGATCGAAGACGGGCACGCCGTTGGGTTGCATGGCGAGGCCCAGGTGCTCCAGACCCAGACCGGTTACATTGGGGGCACGACCCGCCGCTGCGATCACGGCATCCACCTCGGCGCGTTGTGACACACCCTGACCATCCTGCCACTCCAGAATGACGCCATCGTTGTGGCGGCGTGCACCCGTCAGCCGCGCTCCCTCATCGAAAACCAGCTCTTTGCCAAAAACCTGAACGGCATAGTCTTTCAAAGCCGGGTCGGTGAGTGGCCCAACGGCACCGCCGCGCCCAAACAGGTACACCTGGACTCCCAGGCGATGCAGTGCTTGCCCCAATTCCAGGCCGATGACGCCGGTACCGAAAACCGCCACGGAGCGGGGCAAGTCATCCCAGTCAAAAACGTCGTCGTTGACAATGACGCGATCACCCAAACCCTGCAGCAGCGGCGGAATCACCGGAGACGAGCCGGTGGCAATCACGGCCTTTGCAAAACGGATGCGCGTATTGCCATCCACTTCCAGGGTATATTGATCCACGAAACGCGCCTGGCCCACAATGCGCTGCGCCTGTGGGATGGCGGCCACGCCATCCAGCACGAAGCCTACAAAACGATCCCGCTCCCGTTTGACGCGGTCCATCACGGCGCGACCGTCCACCCGA
>JAJZHC010000090.1:2551-5961 GCA_021804705.1 Pseudomonadota bacterium | reverse complement strand
AATCAGCAATCCCATGCCGGTGGCAAAACGGGGATTGCGCACCACTTCAGAGAGTCCGCCCCGATAATTGGGCACCCCCACCCGAACCGGCATATGAAAGATTTCCTCACCCAGTTCCAGCATGCCGCTCATGGCGCTGGACCCGCCCGTGAGCACAATGCCCGAGGAGAGCAACTCCTCGAAGCCGCTGCGACGCAACTCTGCCTGGATCAGGGTGAAGAGCTCTTCCACGCGAGGCTCAATCACCTCGGCCAGGGTGTGGCGCGACAGCTGGCGCGGACCGCGATCGCCTACGCCCGGCACTTCCACCAGCTGGTCGGCATCGGCCATCTGGCGCAGGGCGCAGCCATGGGCCATCTTGATCTCTTCGGCGGCGGCGGTAGGGGTGCGCAACGCCATGGCGATGTCGTTGGTGATCTGGTCTCCGGCAATGGGGATGACCGCGGTGTGGCGAATGGCCCCCTGCACAAACACCGCAAGGTCGGTGGTTCCCCCGCCAATGTCCACCAGACACACGCCCAGATCCTTTTCATCCTCGGTCAGAACGGCCGAGGCCGAGGCAAGCGGCTGCAGGATCAGGTCGCGCACTTCCAGCCCGCAGCGCCGCACGCATTTCATGATGTTCTGGGCTGCCGAAACTGCGCCGGTAACGATATGGACCTTGACCTCCAGGCGCACCCCGCTCATGCCCACGGGCTCGCGCACGTCCTCCTGGCCATCGATGATGAATTCCTGGGTGAGGATGTGCAGGATCTGCTGGTCGGTGGGGATGCTCACGGCACGCGCCGTCTCCAGCACCCGCTCCACGTCCATGGGGGCCACTTCCTTGTCCTTGATGGCCACCATGCCATGGGAGTTGAAACTCTTCACGTGGCTGCCGGCAATGCCGGTGATCACTTCGCGAATCTTGACGTTGGCCATCAGCTCCGCTTCTTCCAGCGCGCGCTGGATGGAATTGACGGTGGATTCGATATTGACCACCACCCCGCGCTTGAGGCCGCGCGACGGGTGCTGCCCCAGGCCAATCACCTCGAATCCGGTGCCGTCAGGCGCCGCCTCCGCCACGATCACCACGATCTTGGACGTGCCGATATCGAGAGCGACGATCAGGCTGCGGTTGTCTCGATTTTTTGGAATCATGGACATTTATCCTCGTGCTCCGGCGCTGCGCAAGGCAAACCCGCCGGGATAGCGCAAATCTACCAGTGCGCCGCGCGCAGGTTCGTCCTTGAAGACGAGGGGGTACACCCCAACAAAGCGCGTGAGGCGTTCGTGAATGTTGTCGCGCCCGAGAGCCAGGGTCAGGCCGTTGTCCAGGCGCAGCGTCCATGCCCGCCGCTCTGACAGGTCCAGCGCTTCCACCTGACGCCCAATGGGGGCAAGCTCGCGGTTGAACTGTTGCGCCGCGCGTGCCATTTCCGGGCCACTTCCGGCAGGACCGTCAAAACGGGGCAAGGCGTCGGCATAATCCGCCACGAAAACTTCACCCCAGGTGTTGAGCAACTGCTCGTCACCCCAATGAGCCATGGGGTGCTGCTCCTCCACTTCCACCTCCAGCCCGTTGGGCCACAACCGGCGCATGTTGACGGCGCGCACCCAGGGAATGGCGCGCAATTCGGCCGCAGCGGCATCAAGGTTGACAGTGAAGAAATTGCCGCGCAGGGCGTGGGCACGCTTGGCCACGAGATCGCGGTCCACCTGCCGCAGGTCGCCGCTCACCACGGCGCGCTGGATTTGAAACATGGGACGCTGTGCCACCCACCCCATCAGGGCCAGCACCAGGGCCAGCACCAGGCCAACCCCCATGGCCCTGAGGGCCAGCAGCAGCGTGCGGCGCAGAGGTGGCAGCAACGCAGTTTGGGGTTCATCGCGACGACGCGTTCCCATGGAAGCGCCGCGTCGGCGGCCCACGCGCACCGGCGCTTCGCGTTCCCGTTGCGAACGTGTTGCGCGCCGCCCCCAGGTCAACCATCCGGGTACCGTCAACACTGCCATTTCAAAACCTCCCTTGCTTCATACGGCCTTCCCCACAATCCGGACTTCAGTCACCAGGGCCACCCCGCGTTCCTGCAAGACGCGCGCCTGAACCTGCCAGATCAGCGTTTCGATATCCCGGGCCGTGGCGCCGCCCAGGTTGACAATGAAATTGGCATGCTTGCGCGATACCTCGGCCGCACCCACGCGCGCACCCTTCAGGCCGCATGCTTCGATCAGTTGCGCCGCATGCCCGCCATCGGGGTTGCGGAATACCGACCCCGCATTGGGTTGCCCCAACGGCTGGCTGGCCACGCGTCGCGCCAGCAGCTCGCGGATGCGCTGCAAAGCGGCTTCTGGCGTGCCGGCAGGAAAAGCGAGACGCGCGGCGACAAACCATTCCGGTTCAGGCTCCAGCGGTGCCAGGCCTGCCGCCCCGGGGCGCTCCACCGCGTCAGCAGCGCGCAGCGCCACATGCCGATAGCCAATGTCGTAGTCAGCCGGGGTGCGAATACGCAGGCGCCCGGTACGATCCAGCGTGGTGACCGACACCACGAAATCCCAGGTTTCTGCGCCATAGCAGCCAGCGTTCATGGCCAGCGCTCCGCCCATGGTTCCCGGAATGCCCGCCAGAAACTCGGCGCCCGACAGACCCAGACGGGCCGCCATGCGCGCCACCTTGGGGGCCGCAACCCCTGCTTCCACATCCAGCAGCGTGCGGCCTTTGGGGTCTGTCCCCACAACGCCGCTTTCACGCAAAGCACCGTGCGTCAGGACCACCGTGGCATCCAGGCCACCGTCGCGCACCAGCAAATTGCTGCCCAGTCCCACCACATGCAGGCGCTCGGCGTCGGCACGGGTCGTGACGAAATCCACCAGGTCGTCGCGATGCCGGGGCACGTAGCAATGTGCCGCAGCCCCTCCGGCGCGCCAGCTGACGTGACGGCTCATGGGTTCGTCGTGGCGCAGGGTGCCGTTCATGCGCGCGCTCCGGCAAGCGCCACCAGCTGGCCCGGAAGCTGCCCGATGCTACCGGCCCCCATGGTGACCAGCACATCCCCCGGCCGCAGCATGCCCAAGGTGCGCTGCGCCAGCTGCGAGATATCTTCTGCCAGTAGCGGCTGCAAGGCGCCCTGCGCCTTGAGCGCGGCCACCAGGGTGGCGCTGTCGGCGCCTGCGATGGGCGCCTCGCCCGCGGCATAGACCGGGGTCAGCACCAGCGCATCCACCGAGGAGAGCACCTTGACGAACCCTTCGAAACAGTCGCGCGTGCGGGTGTAGCGGTGCGGCTGAAAGGCCAGCACCAGGCGCCGTCCCGGGAAGGCGCCACGCGCCGCGCTGAGGGTGGCCGCCATCTCCACCGGATGATGGCCGTAGTCGTCCACCAGGGTGAAGTGCCCCCCATCGGGCAGGGGCAAATCACCGTAACGCTGAAA
>JAJZHC010000090.1:0-2541 GCA_021804705.1 Pseudomonadota bacterium | reverse complement strand
CGCCATTGAATCTTTCCAGGGCCTTGATGATGGCGGGATAAGGAGCACCTACTTCGATGGCAACACTGATGGCCGCCAGGGCATTGAGCACGTTGTGGTGGCCGGGCAGATTGAGCGTGACGTCGAGGCGCCGCGTCATGCGCAGGGTACGATCGGCGCGCAGTTCCACCCCAAAACGCATGCGCCCGCCTTCGGCCACCACGTCCACCGCGCGCACCGCCGCTTCTTCTGAAAAACCATAGCCCACCACCGGCTTGCTGACGCGCGGCAGGATGTCACGCACCACCGGATCATCCACGCAGAGCACGGCCACGCCGTAGAAGGGCAAGTGTTCGAGAAATTCCACAAAGGCCGACTTGAGGCGTTCGAAGTCGTGGCCGTAGGTCTCCATGTGATCGGCATCGATGTTGGTGACCACCGCCATGACGGGCTGGAGTACCAGAAACGAGGCATCGGACTCGTCCGCCTCGGCCACGATGAATTCACCACTGCCCAGTGCCGCATGACTGCCCGCACTGTTCAGCCGTCCGCCGATGACGAAGGTGGGATCAAGCCCGGCCTCAGCCAGCACGCTGGCAATCAGGCTGGTGGTGGTGGTCTTGCCGTGGGTGCCGGCCACCGCAATACCCTTTTTGAGGCGCATCAGTTCTGCCAGCATGGTGGCGCGCGGCACCACTGGGATGCGCTGCGCGCGCGCTGCAACCACTTCGGGATTGTCGGTCGTGACTGCGGTCGACACCACCACGGCATCGGCGCCATCCACATGGGCGGCGTCGTGCCCCTTCCAGATGACGGCACCCAATCCGGCCAGCCGCGTCGTGGCGGCATTGCTGCCGAGGTCCGAGCCCGTGATTTCATAGCCCAGATTGAGCAGCACCTCGGCAATGCCGCTCATGCCCGAGCCGCCGATGCCCACGAAATGCACATGGCTGACTTTATGTTTCATGGCGCAAGCTCCTTGCAGGCCCTCACCAGGTCTTCGGTGGCCTCGGGCCTGGCTTGCGCGCGCGCTGCTTCGGCCATCTCGAGCAACACGGGACGCGTCAGTTCCTGCAGCCATTGCGCCAGCAGCGCCGGGTTGAGGCGGGACTGGGCCATCATGCGTGCAGCCCCGTGCGCTTCCATGAACCGTGCATTGGCGGTTTGATGGTCATCCACTGCCGCGGGAAATGGCACCAGAATGCTGCCCACCCCAGCCGCCGTGAGTTCCGCAACAGTGAGAGCCCCGGCACGGCAGATCACCAGGTCACACCCGGCATAGGCCGCCGCCATGTCCTTGATGAATGGGCGCAGATCGCCCTCCACGCCCTGTTCGCGATAGGACTGGCGCAAGGTGTCCATCAACTTGACCCCGCCCTGATGCAGCACGAGGGGGCGCTCATCCACAGGAATCAGGGCCAGCGCCCGCGGAATCAGGGTATTGAGTGCTTGCGCACCCTGGCTGCCGCCCAGGACCAGAATCTGCAGCACGCCGCTGCGTCCGGCAAAGCGCCTGGCAGGGGCCGCCAACCAACGAATTTCGGGGCGCACCGGGTTGCCCGACCAGGTGACGTTGCGCGGCACGCCAAAGAGGCGCGCCAGCGGATGGGCCGAGGGCGCCTCAAAGGATTTTGGAAAGCCCTCAAAAACCCGACGCGCCAGCCTTCCCAGCAGGCGATTGGTCAATCCGGCCACGGCGTTTTGCTCGTGGAGCACAAGCGGCTTTAGCATCAGCACCGCAGTCAACCCGCCGGGGAAGGCCGCAAACCCCCCGAAGCCCACCACCACATCGGGACGCTGGCGCAACAGGACCATCAGGCTCTGGGCGCAGGCCAGCAGCACCATCAGGGGCGCCAGCACGGCGCGCAACACGCCTTTGCCGCGCAGCCCGCCCACGGAAATGGTTTCGAGTACAAAGCCCTGTTCGGGCACGAGCCGCGCTTCGATGCCGACACGGGTGCCCAACCACACCACCCGCCATCCTTCCAGACGCAATTCCTGCGCCAGCGCCAATGCCGGAAACACGTGGCCACCAGTACCGCCTGCCATGATCAGGGCGCAGCGGCTCATGGGGCACGCCCCCGCATCATCTGGCGTGATTCGTAATCAATGCGCAACAGCACCGCCAGTGCCACCACATTGGCCACGATGCCGCTGCCGCCATAACTCAGGAGCGGCAGGGTCAGACCCTTGGTGGGCAGCATGCCCATGTTCACGCCCATGTTGACCACTGTTTGCACGGCAATCCAGACGCCGATGCCCTGCGCCGTCAACGCTGCAAAATAACGTTCCATGGACGCGGCCCGGTTGCCGATGGCAAAGGCCCGCCACACCAGGAACACAAACAGCGCAATGGTGATCACCACGCCCACAAACCCCAGCTCTTCGGCAATCACCGCCATCAGAAAATCGGTATGGGCCTCGGGCAGGTAGAGCTGCTTTTCCACGCTGGCGCCAAGCCCCACGCCAAACCAGCCACCGCGACCAAAGGCAATCAGTGCGTGGGTGAGCTGGTAGCCCTTGCCGAAGGGGTCGGCCCAGGGATTCCAGAACCAGATGAGG
>JAJZHC010000006.1 GCA_021804705.1 Pseudomonadota bacterium | reverse complement strand
CTGTTCTCCCTCGACCTACAGTTGCGCCCGCCAACCCTGGAAGAATGCCTCCTGCTTGCGCTGGTGGCCCTTGCCCTGAGCTGGAGTGCAGCCTTTCTCTCGGTCTCCCTGACCCTGAAGCGGCTTCGCTGAAGCGATGCCTCCCCTCGGGAACCCGGGGCCCTATTAGCACTCAAAGCGCAGGAGTGCTAAAATAACCCCATTGACTCGGGAGGATGATCGTCTCATGCATGAAATGACATTACCCATGCCTGTTTTGGCCCAGGCCGGCAGCCTGGAACAGTATATTCAAAGCGTCTCCAGGATTCCGCTGCTCAGCGCAGAGGAAGAGGGCGATCTGGGACGTCGCCTGCGGGACCACAATGACCTGCAAGCGGCGCAGCGCATGATCATGTCGCACTTGCGGCTTGTGGTCTCCATTGCGCGCCAGTACAGCGGCTACGGCCTGCCCCAGGCCGACCTCATCCAGGAAGGCAACGTTGGCCTCATGAAGGCCGTGCGTCGCTTTGACCCTGAACGCGGAGTGCGGCTGGTGTCGTTTGCCGTACACTGGATCAAGGCAGAAATTCACGAGTATGTGCTGCGCAACTGGCGCCTCGTGAAAATCGCCACCACCAAGGCCCAGCGCAAGCTGTTTTTTGGCCTGCGCCGGCTCAAGCCTGGTTTTGGCGCCCTATCGCCACGCGAAACCGTGGAAATTGCCCGCCAGCTGGGCGTGCGCCCCGAAGACGTCAGTGAAATGGAAATGCGCCTGTCTGGGCAGGACATCTCGCTGGAACCCCTCTCGGACGATGATGAACACTGGACGAGCCCCGTCGCCTACCTCACCGATAACGCCGACAGCCCGCCCGAACAGCTCGAGGCCCTGGAGCAGGAGCGCCTTGGCAGCGAAGGATTGCACGAGGCGCTGGCGCGCCTGGATGAGCGCAGCAGGCACATCGTGTCAGCACGATGGCTGAACGGCGACAAAGCCGCGGCCACCTTGCACGAGCTGGCAGAAGAACTCGGCATTTCGGCGGAGCGCGTACGGCAGATCGAGGTCAGGGCCATGCAAAAACTGCGCGCCACGCTCGAGCCGGCTGCATGAGCCATTACCACTGCATCATCCATAACGCGCATTGTGCCGTTCGGTTGGGCATCCATGAATTCGAAAAGGAAGGACCACAGAACATCCTGGTCTCACTCAAGCTGTCCTTCCCTTTTTCTGCCCTGCAGCGTATCCGTCATATCGGCGACACGGTAGATTATGAACCCCTGAGAAACTTCATCCAAAGCTGGTCGGAACGCCCTCACGTGGCCCTGATCGAGGACCTGCTCGATGAACTGGTCAGCCACTGTTTCGATGACCCGCGTGTGGAACACGTCGAGGCCACCATCCGCAAGACCACGATTTTTGAGGAAGTAGAGGAAATCGGGGTGGGCATCGTCACTTCCAGGCAGGACTGGCACGCCCTGACCGCCCGGCGCTGAGGCACCCCGACTAAAGCGTGCAGAATATCAGGCTGAAGGGAACATCCTCGGGATAGACCCGGGAACGCGCCGCGTCGCCCACCTCCAGAAAACGGATATTGAGCAGATACTTGTTGGCGCTGATTTCGGGCACGCAGGGTTGCCCGGTTTCCAGTGCCACCCGGAGCAGTTTGACTTCGGGTCCCACCTTGCCCTGTTGAAAAAGACCGCGCGTGGCCTGCTGCTGTTGCGCCTTGCCGCTTTCCAGCAGCAGGGTCAGTTGCACCCGCAACGCCCGGTAGGTGGACAGCAGGGGCGAGAGCCAGTCGTTCAACTGCTGCCGACGTACTCCGCATTCCAACGATAGCCAGTAATGGTAGGCGGGCAAATCGAAATCGCACATCCCGCCAGGAATCGCCGCGCGTTGTTTGATGGCCATCAGCCACTCATGGTTGCGCAACTGCTCGCCAAATTTTCCCTTGCTGGCATGAAGGTCATAAGACACTGTTTCGATGTCAGAAAGCGTCTTTTCCAACGGCTCCTGGGAAACGTTGGCATTGCCGCGAAGCGGAACAAGTGTGGCACGCTGCCGATCCAGGGATTGCAACAGGTCAGATTTGACGTCGGCGCGCGCAGTGATGTCGAGAATCTCGAAAACAGTCATGAGCGCGGCGTGATGATCGAAAGCCGCTTCCCGCTCGATGAAATAGAGGGCGCGTTTGAATAGCGCCTTCAGTCTGAGGAAGGTACGGACTTGTTCACTAAGCGGATAATCGTAGATGATCACCGAAGGGGCCCCGGAAAACCGGCCAAGTGTGGCCCAAAACGGTGACGAGTGCAATCCCTGCGGTCATGTGGCCGGGTGAGGGTCGGTTTGCCCCGCGGCCATGGCACGGTACTGCCGGTCCAGTGAGCGCACCGCCGCCTCCAGGCTTTCCATGTCGCCACTATTCTCAACCACATCATCGGCTACCCGCAAACGCGTTTTGCGGTCCGTCTGGGCAGCCATGATGGCATGAACGGCTTGCGGGCTCATGTCGCGTCGCGCAGAAGCCCGTTTGAGCTGCAGTTCCTCCTCACAGTCCACCACCAGCACGCGGGACAACAGGGGGCGATAGCTTCCAACCTCGATCAACAGGGGCACTACCAGCAGCACATAGGGTTGCGTGGCGGCCTCCAGCGCAGCGTGCACGGCATCACGGATGCGTCCGTGCATGATGCCCTCCAGCTGCTTGCGGGCGGGGGGATGATTGAATACATGATCGCGCAAGGCGGTGCGATTCAAGCCCCCGCTTTCATTGATGAACGCTTCACCAAACTTCTCACGGATGGCGGCAATGGCTGCACCACCCGGCGCCGTCAGCTGATGGGAAATGGCGTCCGTATCCACCACACCCGCCCCTAACTTGGCAAACAAACCGGCTACCGTGGACTTGCCAGAACCGATGCCCCCGGTGACCCCGATGATAAATTTGCTCACGGTAAACCTCCTTTGCCCCAAAGCATAACACCATATCCCGCAACTGCAAGAAACGGCCCGAAGGGAATGGCGGTATGGCGGGAATGTCCTGCACGCCATATCCAGAACAGCCCCATGACCACCCCGGATAACGATGCCAGCAACAACACGAAAGGCAGTGCCTGCCAGCCCAGCCAAGCCCCCAAGGCAGCCAGCAGCTTGAAATCGCCGTATCCCAACCCCTCGCGACGGGTTGCCCACCAGTATAGCCAGTAGACCAGCCACAATGACAGGTAGCCTGCCATGGCACCCCACACCGCCGAATGCAGGTCCGTCAGAACCCCAAAGGAATTGACCAATAGCCCCACCCACAAGAGGGGCAACGTCACCCGATCGGGCAGAAGCAGGGTTTCCAGATCGACAAAGATGAGCACCCATAATGCCCAAACCAGCACCAGGGTCCACAGGCTCGCCCATGTCAGCCCGTATCGGCCTGCCGCCAGCGCCGACGAGATTGCGCACAACACGGGAAGCCATTTGCGGGCCGTCGGGCTACCCCGAAGGCCCGGGAGCTGTTCCGCGTGATCAAAGCGCATCATGTCAAGATGCAATTGGCTGGACATCCTGGCGATGGCACGCTTCAGGGCGTAACCTACAGCCCATCCCAATAATGCCGCACCGACAAGAAAAGCAACGGGGCTGCCAGAAAGCAGAAATAACGGCATCTTATCCGGGGCCCTGTCGGGGTAAGGTCACCCGTGCAACGCGCACCATGCGATCCTGGGTCTGAACGATTTCCACGGGGTGGCCATCGATCTTGAGGGCCGTTCCCGGTTCGGGAATATCCTCGAGGGTTTCCAGAATGAGTCCGTTCAGGGTTTTAGGGCCATTGAGGCGGAAAGTCGTGCCCAGCTTGCGGTTGAGGTCACGCAAAGGGCACACCCCTTCCACCAGCACGGTATCCTGGCCCTCGCGCGTAAAGTAGTCCTGATGATGGGGAGACTGGCCGCTGAACTCCCCGACGATTTCCTCGAGGATGTCTTCCACCGTCACAAGGCCCTGCAACTCGCCGTACTCGTCCACCACCAGGGCTGCCTTGCTCCGGTTTTCCTGAAAATTCTGCAACTGGGTCAACAGGGGGGTCCCGGCCGGAATGAAATAGGCCGGCTGCATGATGGCCTGCAGCGTCTCGGGGGTCAGCTCGCCTGAGTGGGCCTGATTAAAGACCTTGCGCACATGCACCACTCCGGCCACGTCATCGGGACTGCCTGAATAGAGCAGCTGCAGGGTGTGATTGGAGGTGGCCAGCTGGTTTTGAATCTCTTCGAAAGGCGCCTCCAGGTCGATGCCCTCGATCTGGCTGCGAGGCGTCATGACGTCATCCACCGTGATGTCCTTCAACCCCAGCAGGTTGAGCAGGATGTTCTGGTGCTTGGGGGGGATGAAATGCCCGCCCTCCAGCACCAGGATACGCAACTCTTCCAGGCTGAGTGCAGAACTCATGGCATCCGGCCTGGTGCGCACCCCGCCCAGCCACAACAACCCCTTGACGAACAGGTTGATAAACCAGATGACGGGATAGAACAGCCTGAGCAGGGGAACGAGAATGTAACTGGCCTTGAGCGCGATCTTTTCCGGGTAGGTTGCCCCGAGGATTTTGGGAGTGATTTCGGAAAAAACAAGAATGACCAGGGTCACCAATAAGGTCCCCACGGTGATGGCTGCCCGCCCTGTGCCAATCAATCGCACCGTCAGCACCGTGACGATGGAAGCCGCTGCCGCATTGATGAAATTGTTGCCCAGCAGCAGGACGCCCAGCAGCCGGTCGGTATGCGCCAGCAGACTGGCTGTCAGGCGTGCACCGCGATGTCCCTGGGCCACCAGGTGTTTGAGGCGAAACCGGTTCAACGCCATCATGCTGGTCTCCGCCATGGAAAAGAGACCCGAGACCACCAGCAAGACCGCCAGAATGGCGAGCAATACGCCTAAAGGGACATCATCCACGGTGCAAGAGGACTTCCAGCACGAATTTACTGCCGACATACGCTACCAGCAGCATGGCAAATCCCACCAGGGTCCAACGCGCGGCGCGTCGCCCACGCACACCCCAAATCTGCCGGCCTGCCAGGAGGCTGCCGTAAATCAACCAGGAAATGAATGAAAACACTACTTTGTGGTTGACGAGGAAGGGTTTGCCAAACAGGGCTTCTGAAAAAAACACCCCGCTCACCAGCGTTGCGGTCAGCAACAGGAATCCCGCCAGAACCATCTGGAACAGCAGTGAATCCATCGCCACCAGAGAAGGCAAGGGGCCCAGCAGGGAGAGCCGTTTATCGTGGTCGTGTAACCGTCGCTCCAGCATCGCCATCAAAATGGCGTGCAGGGCCGCAATGGCAAACAGGCCGTAGGCCATGAGCGACACGACGAGATGCACCTTGAAAGCCAGGAGGCCGCTATAGGACACCTGTTTGTCTGCCGGCAAAACCAACGGCAGGAGCACCATCAAGGCCGTAAACCACAAGAGCACCGGTTGCAGGATACCCAGCCGGTAGCGGAAACTGACGATCCAGTACAGGGCCACCGTCACGCCGGCGGTCAGCGACAGGCTATGTCCCAGCGACAAATCCAGCTGGTCTTCGGAAAACAGGGCACGATGCAACAGGAAACCATGAACCACCAGTGTGCCAAGAATCAGAACCCGAACCATCCCTTCGCCACGCGCCTGGCCTTCAGCAGAACGCGACTGGGCCCGGAGCAGCACCAGCATCCGAAAGCCCAGCAGTAGATAGAGGGCGGCAGTGATAAAATACAGTTGGGTGTCAGCCATCATGCGCCTAGTTTACCATTCCATTCGATCAGGACCGATTTCTCCATGCTGGATCAACTGACAGAACGACTATCCGGGGTCATCAAGACCCTGCGCGGCCAATCGCGGCTGACCGAAGCCAATATCCAGGACGCGCTGCGCGAAGTTCGCGTGGCCCTACTCGAGGCGGACGTGGCTTTGCCCGTGGTCAAGGACTTCATCCAGGACGTGCGCGAACAGGCCGTCGGCCAGGCCGTACTGACAAGCCTCACCCCAGGACAAGCCCTGGTAGGCATCGTGCATCAGGCGCTGACCCGGCTGATGGGAAGCCAGGGCGAGGGGCTCAACCTGGCCACGCAACCTCCCGCCGTCATCCTGATGGCCGGCCTGCAGGGTTCTGGAAAAACCACTTCCAGCGGCAAACTGGCCAAAATGCTGAAAGAGCAGCAAAAGAAGAAGGTGCTGCTGGTCAGTTGCGACGTCTACCGCCCCGCCGCCATCGAGCAACTTCGGGTTCTGGCGCAGTCCCTGGAGATTGACTGGTTTCCTTCCAGCGCCGAGCAGTCGCCCGAGGCGATCGCCTCAGCGGCACTGGACCATGCAAAACGCCACTTTCACGATGTCCTGATCGTGGATACTGCGGGGCGCCTGGCCATCGACGAGGCCATGATGCGCGAAATCCAGCAGCTTCATCACACCGTGCATCCCATCGAAACCCTTTTCGTGGTGGACGCCATGCAGGGCCAGGATGCCGTCAACACCGCGCGCGCGTTTAGCGAGGCGTTGCCGCTGACCGGCATCATCCTGACCAAGCTGGATGGCGACGCCCGTGGCGGGGCAGCACTCTCGGTGCGCCACGTCACGCAAAAACCCATCAAGTTCATCGGCGTAGGCGAAAAGCTGACCGGCCTGGAAGCCTTCCATCCCGAACGCATGGCCTCTCGCATCCTGGGCATGGGCGACGTGCTGTCCCTGATTGAAGAGGCGCATCGCACGGTGGACCGGGTCGAAGCCGAAAAGCTGGCCAACAAGATCAAGAAAGGGCTCGATTTTGATCTGGAGGATTTCAAGTCACAGCTGGTGCAGATGAAAAAATCCGGAGGGCTGGGCGCCATGATGGACAAGCTGCCTGCCCAGCTGACGCGGGGGCTTCCCGCCAATGCCGCCATGGATGATCGCGCCATCAACCGTATCGAGGGCATCATCAATGCCATGACCCCCCTGGAGCGACGTCGTCCTGAATTATTGAAAGCTTCGCGCAAGCGGCGTATCGCCGCAGGTTCTGGCGTGCAGGTCCAGGAGGTCAACCGGCTTCTGAATCAGTTCGAACAGATGCAGAAAATGATGAAGATGATGTCGAAGGGCGGGCTGGCCAAAATGATGCGCGGCATGAAAGGACTCATGCCGGGGCTTCATTGAGTTTTCTTACGGAACACCGTTTCTTCGCCCCTGAGCAATTTGCGAATATTGCTGTGGTGATGGGCCAGCAAGATGATGGCCATGACCAGCACCGTCAGGCGCAGCAATTCACCCTGCAAAAACAGCAATCCCAGCAGCGGGGCAGCCACCGAGGCGCACAGCGCGGACAGTGAGGAAATGCGCGTCACGGCCATGACGGACACCCAGACGATCAGGGTGCAAAGGCCCAACGGCGGCGCAAGCGCCAGCAGCACGCCCAAAGCCGTTGCCACCCCTTTCCCCCCCTTGAACCCGAAAAACACCGGATAGCCATGCCCGATGAATACAGCCAGGGCTACGGCTGCCAGGGATTGAGGAGCCGCCCCCATGGGAATGGCCACCGCTGCGGTAAGCCATACGGCAAGCCATCCTTTGAGGGCATCCCCCAACAGCACCCAGGCAGCGGCCCAGCGGTTGCCACCGCGCAGCATGTTGGTGGCGCCCGGATTCCTGGAGCCGAAGGTACGGGGGTCGGGCAAACCCATCAGTCGGCTGACGACGACGGCAAAGGAAAGAGAGCCCAGGAGATAGGCGGCAATCGCCAACACAATGAGTGAAATCATGGCTGCACAGTATAGGCGGAATCAACCGCGCGGATGGTGTTTTTCATGCAACAGGCGCAAACGCTCCCGCGCCACATGCGTATAGATCTGGGTGGTGGAAATATCGGCATGCCCCAGCAACAACTGCACCACGCGCAAGTCCGCGCCATGATTGACGAGATGGGTGGCGAAGGCATGACGCAGGGTGTGCGGCGACAGGGTGGCTTGCAGGCCTGCTTTCATGGCGTAGCGTTTGATGATGTACCAGAAGGCCTGGCGCGACATGGGTTGTTTGCGGCGTGTCACAAACAGCGCGCTATGCGGCTGGCCCGCCAGCAACACCGGCCGCGCCTCCGAGAGATAGCGCTGCATCCAGTCCATGGCAGTTTCGCCGATGGGCACCAGGCGCTCACGCCCCCCCTTTCCGCTCACCCGGACGATGCCGGTATCCAGGGCTACGCCGGCAAGCGGCAACGCCACCAGCTCGGAAACACGCAGCCCGCTGGCATAAAGCACTTCCAGCATGGCACGGTCGCGCAATCCCAGATCCGTTTGCGGGTCCGGCGCATCGAGCAATCGTTCCACATCGTTTTCTGACAGCAGCTTGGGCAGCGCCCGCGGCAACTTGGGCGAATCGATGCGCAGGGTGGGGTCTTCCGTGATCCGTCCTTCGCGCAGGGCATGGCGGTAAAACCGGCGCAGGGCCGAGAGCGCCCTGCCAGCCGTGCGGCTTTTGTTCTGTTTGGTGCCGTACAGGTATGACAGCCAGGCCTGAACGTGCAGGGCCTCAACCTGATGCAGGTTGAGGCCCTGGTATTGGCTGCTCAGCCATTCGCCAAACTGCGCAAGGTCACGCCTGTAACTTTCAAGCGTGTTGCGCGACAGCCCATCTTCCAGCCACAGGCTGTCGCAAAAACGGTCGAGAATCTCGCGCAGGTCGGAGCGGATGGTTTAGCTGGCCGAGGGTTCCGTTTTCGACGGAGTCGCCCGCGCCACCAGCTTTTCACGAATACGCGCGGACTTGCCGGAACGATCACGCAGGTAGTACAGCTTGGCGCGACGCACGGCACCGCGGCGCTTGACTTCAATGCTGGCAATCATGGGCGACCAGGTCTGGAAGGTCCGCTCCACGCCTTCGCCCGATGACACCTTGCGCACGATGAAAGATGAGTTGAGGCCACGATTGCGGCGCGCGATGACCACGCCTTCAAACGCCTGAACCCGCTTGCGCTCACCTTCCACCACATTGACGTTGACCACGACGGTATCGCCGGGAGCAAAGTCGGGGATGGCTTTTGCCAAACGGGTCATTTCTTCCTGTTCCAGTTGCTTGATGATATCCATGCTGCTACTCCTTCGTTTTGAGCTCGGCTTTGAACTCGTCCAACAGTTTTTGATTATCCCCGGACAGAGGTTGGCCAACCAACATATCCGGACGTTTTTGCCAGGTCCTGCCTAACGCCTGCTTGCGCCGCCAGCGCATGATGTCGGCATGATTTCCCGACACCAATACCGCGGGCACCGCCATGCCCTCATACACCTCAGGCCGGGTGTAGTGCGGCGTGTCCAACAATCCGTGCACGAACGACTCCTGCTGCACGGACAACGCGTCACCCAGCACGCCGGGCAACTGTCTTAATATGGCATCCATCAGCACCATGGCCGGAAGCTCGCCCCCCGAAAGCACATAGTCGCCAATCGACACTTCTTCATCCACTTCCAGGGCCAGCAGGCGTTCGTCCACGCCTTCGTAGCGCCCGGCCAGCAGGATCAAACCCGGACTTGCCGCATAGTCCATGACCCGCGCGTGGGTCAATCCCTTGCCCTGGGGGCTGAGGTATACCACCCGAGGCTGCGCAATCCCCAACGCACGCTGTCTTTCCCGTGCTGCGGCGATCGCCAGCGCCAGCGGACGGGCCAGCATGACCATTCCGGGGCCGCCACCGTAAGGACGGTCATCGATCGTCCGGTAATTGTCGGTGGTGAAATCCCGAGGGTTCCAGGCCCTGAAATCCCATAAGCCCTGCTCCAGCGCACGACGCGTGACGCCATGTTGCGTCAGCGCCTCGAACATGGGCGGAAACAACGTGATTGCATCGAAAACGAACGCCATCAGTAATCCAGCCCCCAATCCACCAACACCCGTCCTTCCTTCAGGACAACCTGCAGGATCACATCCTGCAAATAGGGAATCAGGCGCTGGCGCTCGGCGCCTTGCACCACCATGACGTCGTTGGCGCCGGTCTCGATCATATCCACGACCTGCCCCAGACGCTCGCCCTGGAGATTGAACACTTCGAGGCCGATCAAATCGGCCCAGTAAAATTCATTTTCAGCGACAGGAGGAAGCTGGTCGCGCGGAATCGCAATATCAAGACCCCACAGGGACTCTGCCTCGGTACGATCGTTCACGCCTTCCAGGCGCGCCACCAGCGCACCACCATGCACCCGCCATTCCGCAACCGCGTATTCCCTGAAACTGGGCTCATGTCCCAGCCACCAGCGCGGGTATGCCGCAAGGCCATCCAGCTCCCCGGTAAAGCCCTGCACGCGGAACCAGCCGCGCACGCCGTAAGGAGCGGACACCCGCCCCATGACGACCCACGGGTTAGGCAGCGGGGGCTCCGGCGGGAACGCGCTTGATCAGCTTTTCGACGGCATCGGAAGCCTGTGCCCCACGGCTCTTCCAGAAATCCACACGAGCCAGATCCAGGCGCAGGCCATCGGGACCTTCCGGGCGCAGCGGGTTGTAAAACCCGAGACGCTCGATAAAGCGACCGTCACGGCGATTGCGCGAATCGGCAACCACCACGTTGTAGAAAGGACGGTTACGCGCACCGCCGCGAGACAATCGGATCACTACCATGATTCTTCAACCTTTATGGTTTGGACCTCGGGGAAATCCCGATTCCGAAAAAGCCCAGAAGTATACGAAATATGGATCAAAAAATCAAGGACTTCCCAAAGCAACCGGGCGGGAGGGATCGGAACACCAGGCGCTCCATGAGCCCGGGTACAACCGTCCCGGGGTCAGACCCGCGTATTCCATGGCCAGAAAGTTGTGGCACGCCGTCACGCCCGAACCGCACTGGTGCACCACCTGCCCTGGTGCCACGCCCGCCAGCAGCGCCTCAAACTCCGCTTTCAGGACGGCGGGGGGCTTGAACCTGCCCCCGGCGTCGAGATTGTCGCGAAAGAAGCGGTTGCGGGCCCCGGGAATATGTCCGCCCACCGGGTCGAGGGTTTCATTCTCGCCGCGAAAGCGATCTGCGGCGCGTGCATCGATCAGGCACATTGCCGGATTCTGCAGGTGCTCCAGGACGAAAGCGGTATCTACCGTGTCGCCGGTGCGCGCCTGGGCATGCAATACCGCGGCCCGGGGCTCTGTCACCGCTGTGCTCACCGGACGGCCTTCGGCCGTCCAACACTGCCAGCCGCCATCCAGGACTGCCGCCTGATCAAGCCCCAGCCAGCGCATCATCCACCACAGCCGGGCCGCAAAGGCGCCGCCCATGTCGTCATAGGCCACCACTGTCTGCGCAGGGCCCACACCGATCCTTTCAAGGATGGCGATGAAGGCTTCGGGGCTGGGCAAGGGATGACGCCCGTTGTGCCCTGTCATGGGCCCCGAAAGATCACGATCCGCATGCAGGAAATGCGCCCCGGGAATATGTCCGGCAAGATAGGCGCGCTGACCTGCCTCGGTATCCTGCAGGCTGTGCCGACAGTCCACGACCACCCAGTCCTGCAGATGCCGGGCCAGATCTTCTGTGGAGACCAAGGGTTTCATCTGGACACCTCCGATTTTGAAAGCACGGGCGCACGGCGAACCAGGCGGCTGGCCGCTGCTCCCGCCAGGATGACGATGGCCACACCCGACCAACCTGACCAGGACAACCACTCGCCAAAAAACAGGATTCCCAGAAGGCTGGAATACACGATGGCACTATACGCAAAATTGGCCACCAGCAGGGTTGACCCCATGCGGTAGGCCCGCGTCATGGACAGCTGTCCCGCCGTGGCGGCAAGCCCCAAGGCCACCAGAATGCCGATGTTGGAGAAGGTTACCGGATGCCGCGGGGTAAACAGCAGATAAACCCCCAGCACCAGCGTCGATAGCGCCGTGAAATACAGAACGATGCGCCATTCAGGCTCACCCAGCTCGCCCATGGCACGTACATTCACATAGGCCACACCCGCCCCGAACCCGGAAAGCAGCCCCATCAGCCCGGCAAACCATTCATCCGGCCCCAGGTGGGGGCGCAACACCAGTACGATCCCCGCAAAGCCAAACAGCAGCGTCGCCAACAGGGGGCCATTCAGCTTTTCACGGGACAGCACCGTGATCAGAAAGGCCAGAAACAATGGCGAGGTGTAGTTCAGCGTCACCGCTGTGGCCAGCGGCAACTGCGTCAGGGCGTAGAAATACAGCCACAGGGAAATCAGTCCGGAGACGCTCCGAAACAGGTGCAGGCGCCAGTACCGGCTGGTCAGCGGCTGGCGTTGGCGCAGCGCGTACAACACGATGGGAAGCAGGCCAAAAAAGGAGCGGTAGAACACCAGCTCAGCGGGTGAAAAATAAGGCGCGCCCAATTTCACAAACAGCCCCATCACCGCAAAACTGAATCCGGCCACCAGCATCCAGGCGGACTTGAGGGGTGGCAGCCCAAACATCGCGCGGCTACTCACCAGGCATGAGGGGACCAATCTGGCGCCGCACAAACTCGTGGAAGTGCATCATGCCATCCTCCATGGGGGACTGGTAAGGCCCGCCATCCTCCATGCCGCGCGCAATCAGGGCTTTGCGTCCGCGCGACATGCGCTCGCAAATTTCGTCATCTTCCAGCGCGGTTTCAAAGTAGGCCTTTTGCTGGGCCTCCACATATTCGCGCTCAAACAGGACGATTTCCTCAGGGTAGTAAAACTCGATGACGTTGGTGCACTTGTCCGGGCCATCGGGCCAGACGGTGCTGACCACCAGCACATGGGGATACCATTCCACCATGATGTTGGGATAGAGCACCATCCAGATGGCCCCATAGGGTGGGTCCACCTCGCGGTTGTAGCGCCGCACCACCTCCTGCCACTCCCGGTAAACCGGCGAACCGGCACGGCGCAGGTGTTCCTTGACCCCAACCGTCTGAACGCTATGCCACTCGCCAAACTCCCAGCGCAGCTCGTTGCAATCCACAAACCCGGACAGGCCCGGGTGAAAGGGCACGACGTGATAGTCCTCGAGGTAAACCTCGATGAACGTTTTCCAGTTGAAATGGTGGTGTGCCGTCTTGACCGAATCCAGCATGTACCCGGTGAAATCCAGATCGCGCGCAGCCTGGCAGTGACGCAAATCGCTGACGATGTCGCGCGGCCCGTCAAACAACAGGCCGTTCCAGCGCGAGAGCGTTGCACGATCGAGGTTGAGGCAGGGCTTGCCGGGAAAATGGGGAGCACCCGCCAGTTGCCCCTTGAGGTCGTAGGTCCATCGGTGCAGCGGGCACACGATGTGATGCGCGTTACCGCGCCCCTCCAGCATGATGGCCTGACGATGCCGACAGACATTGGAAATCAGCTCAACCGTCTCACCGTTGTTGACCAGCACCTGCCCGTGGTCGCGCCACGGCAGCGTCAGGTAATCGCCCGGGTTGGGCACCATCAGCTCATGGCCGACATAGCTTGGCCCCTGGGCAAACAGGGATTGCCGTTCAAGTACGGCAATGGACGGATCGGTGTACCAGCGCACGGGAAGCTGCGTGGAAACAGCGGCAAGCTGTTGGCCCGATGCCATGTGAGTCATATCCACACCCTCCAGGGAGCAAAGAATGCAGGAGATTGATGATTGCAGGGCCGCGAACACAAACCCGACGGACAAAGGCGGAATTCTAACCCGGGGACGACGTGGGAAGCAAGTGATTTATAAGACTTTTCGGACAGCGTTTGACCAGTACGGGGCGCCTGGGATAAGGTGATCCTCCCATGGCAAAATCTTCCGCAAAGCAACCCGAAAATTACGAGTCCTCGCTGCAAGAGCTCGAAAGCCTGCTTGCCAGCCTGGAAGGAGGGCAGCTGTCCCTGGAGCAATCCATCGAGGCCTATCGTCGTGGCGCGCTCCTGCTGGGTTACTGCCAGGCCCAGCTGGCCGATGCCGAGCAACGCATCAAGGTACTGGAAGGCAATACCCTTCAGGACTTTCAGGGCAATGACGCTTCAGACTGATTTCGACCAGTGGTCCGGGTCCGTTTGCAAGACGATGGAAGATTTTCTGCAACAACATCTCCCTGACCCCAGCATCGTTCCCCGTCAACTCCATGAGGCCATGCGCTATGCCGTACTGGATGGCGGCAAGCGGGTCCGCCCCTTGCTGGCTTTTGCTGCAGGAGAACTGGTGGAGGCCCCGACCACCGCACTGACCGTCGTCGCTGCCAGCATTGAGCTGATTCACGCCTATTCCCTGGTGCACGACGACCTGCCCGCCATGGACAACGATACGCTGCGCCGTGGCAAACCCACCTGCCATGTCCGGTTTGGCGAGGCGCTGGCCCTGCTTGTGGGCGACACGCTGCAATCCCTGGCCTTTCAATGGCTTTCCGGGTTTTCCCTGCACGCCGACCCGCGCCAGCAATTGCTCATGATCCACCAGCTTGCGCTGGCCAGCGGTTCGCGCGGGATGGGTGGGGGACAGGCCATCGACCTGCAAAGCACCGACAACACGCTATCCCTGCCCGAACTGGAAGCGATGCACCTTAAAAAAACCGGCGCCCTCATTCGCGCGGCCGTTCTGATGGGTGCCGAATGCGGACGCCCGCTCACCCCCACCGAACAGCAACACCTGTCCCAGTATGCCAACACGCTGGGCCTGGCGTTCCAGGTAGTGGACGACGTTCTGGACGCTGAAATGGACACGGCCACCCTGGGAAAAACGGCCGGAAAAGACGCGGCAGCCAATAAACCCACCTATGTGAGTATAATGGGGTTGTCGCAAGCCAAGGATTTTTCAAGAGAACTTCTCAGCACCGCGCACGAATCCCTGGTTCCTTTCGGCCATCGCCGTCGCCGCCTCGAGGAACTGGCCCATTTCATCGTTAACCGCCGCAGTTGAAGGGCACAGTCGTCACCATGTCATCCACACCGCTTCTCGACAATATCCAATGGCCCCACGAGCTGCGCGCCCTCGAGCGGCGCGAACTCGCACCCTTGGCAGACGAGTTGCGCGAATTCATCATCCAATCCGTGGCCCGCACCGGCGGCCACTTGTCCAGCAATCTGGGAACGGTGGAACTGGCCATTGCGCTGCACTATGTCTTTGACACCCCACGCGATCGCCTGGTGTGGGATGTCGGTCACCAAACCTACGCCCATAAAATCCTGACCGGGCGCAAGTCTGGAATGTCCCGCCTGCGCATGAAAAACGGTCTCTCCGGCTTTCCCCGGCGCAGCGAAAGCGAGTACGACACCTTTGGCACAGCCCACTCCAGCACATCCATCAGCGCGGCCCTGGGAATGGCGACGGCTTTCAAACGGGCTCACAGCGAGCAGCGCGCCATCGCCATCATCGGTGACGGCGCCCTCACGGGGGGCATGGCGTTTGAAGCCATGAACAATGCGCGGCATACCGGTGCCGACCTGATTGTCGTTCTCAACGACAACGAAATGTCCATTTCCCATCCGGTGGGCGCGTTGAGCAACCACCTGGCGCGCATCATGTCCGGACGCTTCTACAACACCATGCGTCGCGGCGGCGAAAAGGTCCTCGGTGTCGCCCCGCCCATTCTGGAGTTTGCCAAGCGCTGGGAAGAACATATGAAGGGCATGGTCAATCCGCCGGCAACCCTGTTTGAAGAATTCGGTTTTAATTACATCGGGCCGATCGACGGCCACGATCTTGACACGCTCATCTCCACCCTGGGCAACGTCAAGAAGCTGGAGGGTCCGCAGTTTTTGCATGTGGTGACCCGCAAGGGAAAGGGGTATGCCCTGGCCGAGGCCGACCCCATTCTCTACCATGGCGTCACGCCCTTTGACCCTGCCGTCGGGATACAGCCCAAACCGTCCAGCAAGCCCGGCTACACCCAGATTTTTGGCGACTGGCTGTGCGACATGGCCGCCCTCGACCCGCGGCTGTATGCCATCACCCCGGCCATGTGCGAAGGCTCTGGGCTGGTCCGCTTTTCAAAGGATTATCCCGAACGTTATTTCGACGTGGGGATTGCCGAACAGCATGCCCTCACCTTTGCAGCGGGCCTCGCCTGCGAAGGGCTCAAGCCCGTGGTGGCCATCTATTCCACCTTCCTGCAGCGCGCCTACGACCAGTTGATTCACGATATTGCCCTGCAAAACCTGCCCGTGGTCTTTGCCATCGATCGCGCCGGTCTCGTCGGTGCGGACGGCGCCACCCACGCCGGAAGCTTTGACCTGACCTATTTGAGATGCCTGCCCAACATGACGGTCATGGCGCCCGCTGATGAAAACGAATGCCGCCAGATGCTGTTTACGGCCTTTCAATTGGACGGCCCCACGGCGGTACGCTACCCCCGCGGCTCCGGGCCCGGCGTCGCCATTGTCCAGGACATGATCGCGCTTCCTGTGGGCCAGGGGGAAATGCGCCGTCAGGGACGCACGGTAGCCATTCTCGCCTTCGGTGCTGTGCTGACCCCCTCACTGGAGGCCGGCGAGCGGCTTAACGCCAGTGTGGCCAACATGCGTTTCGTCAAACCGCTGGACGAAACACTGATCACCAGACTGGCCCTGACCCACGACTTGTTGGTGACGGTGGAAGAAAACACGATACAGGGTGGTGCCGGCAGTGCCGTGGGCGAGATGCTGGCCCGCGAAAACATCGCCATCCCCCTGCTGCATCTTGGGCTGCCAGACCGCTTCGTGGATCAGGGCGATCCGGCAGCCTTACTGGCTGACTGTGGCCTCGATGCCCAGGGCATCGTCAGCGCCATCGAACGGCGCCGGCAGGAACTGAAATCCCTGCGCAGCGACTCGGCCAGCGCCTGACCCATCACTCTACCGACTGACTCAATGATCCGACCAGGAGAACCTTTCATGAATGCCCGCGACCCCAACCCCATCCCTGACATTCAGGCCACTCCGGACACGCGGCAAATCGCCATCGACCGGGTGGGCATCAAAGGGATTCGCCATCCCGTGCGGGTATCTGACCGTGAACAGGGCGGCGTACAAAATACCATTGCCACCTTCAACATGTATGTCCACCTGCCCCAGCACTTCAAGGGCACACACATGTCCCGGTTTGTGGAAATCCTGAATCGGGAGGAACGGGAAATTTCAGTGGAATCCTTTGGCACCATTCTTTCCACCATGGTCCAGCGTCTCGAAGCACGCGCCGGCCACATCGAGATGAGCTTTCCCTATTTCATCAACAAATCGGCGCCGGTGTCGGGCGTAAAATCCCTCATCGACTACGATGTGACCTTCATCGGTGAAATCATGGATGGCAAGCAATCCTTCACGATGAAAGTCGTGGTGCCGGTGACGAGCCTGTGTCCCTGCTCCAAGGAAATATCCAACTACGGCGCCCATAACCAGCGCTCCCACGTCACTATTACCGCCAGGATCAAAAAATTCGTCTGGATCGAAGAGATCATCCGCATCGCTGAAGAGTCTGCCTCCTGCGAATTGTTTGGCCTGTTGAAGCGCCCTGATGAAAAATGGGTAACCGAGCGGGCTTACGACAACCCGAAGTTCGTGGAGGACATGGTGCGCGACGTGGCTCACCGCCTGGATGTGGAACCGCGTATCGAGGCCTATGTGGTGGAATCCGAAAACTTCGAATCCATCCACAATCACTCCGCCTACGCACTCATCGAGCGTGACAAGCGCAGCAAACCTGTCAGTTGATCCCCTAACGCTTCACCCAGGCATCTCGCAGCGTGACGGCCCGGTTGAACACCGGGCGTCCCGGGGCGGCGTCCCGGCTGTCCACCACAAAATAACCGTTGCGCTCGAACTGAAAACACTCGCCAGCGCGTGATGCCATCAATGCGGGCTCCACGCGGCAGTTTGGACGCGTCTCTATGGAACCCGGGTTCAGCAGGGTGCGGTAATCGTCTGCACCTGCCGGATTGGGGTCGCTGAAAAGCCTGTCATAGAGCCGCACCTCAGCTGTTTCGGAGTGGTCCTGGGCCAGCCAGTGAATGTTTCCCTTGACCTTATGCGCGTCAGCGCCCGGCGTTCCGCTGCGGGTTTCAGGATAATAGTCGCAATGAATTTCAGTGACGGTGCCGCTGACCGGATCAGTCACGAACCCGGTGCATTTCACCACATAAGCGTAGCGCAGCCGCACGTCCATTCCGGGCGCCATGCGGAAAAACCCCTTGACGGGTATCGCCATGAAATCCTCGCGTTCGATGACCAGTTCACGCGCAAACAAAATGGTGCGTTTTCCCCATTCCGGCTTGTGCGGATGGTTGGGCACTTCACATGGCTCCACCTGCCCCTCGGGGTAGTTGTCGATAATGAGCCGCACCGGGTCGAGCACGGCAACCCGTCGTGACGCGCGTTCATTCAGATCGGTACGCAGACAGTCTTCCAGGACGCTGACGTCGATCAGGCTGTCCGACTTGGAAACGCCGATGCGGTCGCAGAACAGACGGATCGACTCGGGTGTATAGCCGCGGCGGCGCAGGCCCACCAGGGTAGGCATGCGTGGGTCATCCCAGCCCGACACATGGCGTTCCTCCACCAGCTCCAGCAGTTTGCGCTTGCTCATCAGGGTGTAGGTCAGGTTCAGGCGCGCAAACTCGTACTGATGGGGGCGCGACGGTACCGGCGTATTCTCCACCACCCAATCGTACAGCGGTCGGTGGTCTTCAAACTCAAGGGTGCAGATGGAATGGGTAATGTGTTCTTCGGCATCTGACAACGCATGGGCGTAATCGTACATGGGGTAGATGCACCAGCGGTTACCCGTGCGCCAATGGGGAAAATGACGGATGCGATAGATGGCAGGATCGCGCAGATTGAGGTTGGGCGAGGCCATGTCGATTTTCAGGCGCAGCACATGCTGCCCATCGGCAAATTCTCCAGCCCGCATGCGACGGAACAGGTCCAGGTTTTCTGAGACCGATCGCTCGCGCCACGGGCTGTTCTTTCCAGGTTCGGTGAGGCTGCCACGGTGGCTGCGGATTTCTTCGGCGCTCAGGCTGTCCACATAAGCCTTGCCCGCCTCGATCAGCTGTTCGGCATAGGCATAACAGCGGTCAAAATAATCAGAGGCGTAATAGAGGTGAGAGCCCCAGTCAAACCCCAGCCAGCGCACCGTATCCAGAATGGAGTCCACATACTCGGTGTCTTCCCTGGTAGGGTTGGTGTCGTCAAAGCGCATGTGACATACCCCGCCAAAATCGCGGGCAATGCCAAAATTGAGGCAAATGGATTTGGCATGACCAATGTGCAGGTATCCATTGGGCTCGGGCGGGAAGCGGGTTGCGATGCGCCCCTGCGTTTTGCCGCTGGCAAGGTCTTCGGAAACGATATTTCGAATGAAATTCGTGCTGGGTGCTGAATTTGGAGTAGACATGGGACAACCGAAAGTGGACTGGCATCAACAGACGGACACTCTACATCAAGCCGCCCGGGACGCCAATCCGTTAGAATATCCCAAAGACTGGTGGAGCGGTATCCATGCCTAAAGCAACTTTTTTCCAGAACACCATCGCGATGGTCTACGATTTTGACGGAACCCTCTCGCCGCAGCCCATGCAGGAGTACACAGTGCTCCCCAAACTGGGCATCAAGCCCCGCAATTTCTGGAAGCAGGTGGAAAAGGAGTCCGCTGAAACCGTTTCGGAAAAGATGCTGGTCTACATGCGTCTGCTGCTGGAAGAAGCCCATGCCCGAAAAATCAACATCGGCCGCCGTGATTTTCAGGCCATGGGCAAGGACATTCCCTATTTTCCGGGCGTTGAAGGGTGGTTCAAGCGCATCAATGCCCATGTGAAAAAACGGGGGAGTGGCCAGATCAACATCCAGCACTACATTGTTTCGGCGGGCATGAAGGAGATTCTGGAAGGCATTTCCATCAGACGCTATTTCCAGCAGATCTACGCGTCGGAATACCACTTCAACTTCCAGGGTATTGCCACTTTTCCCAAACTGCTCATCACGGACACCACCAAAACCCAGTACCTGTTTCGCGTCAACAAGGGCAAGGAAACCCTGGAGGAATCCATCAACGAGCACATGCCTGAAAATCAGCGGCCCATTCCCTTCCAGAACATCATCTACATCGGTGATGGCATGACCGACGTGCCCAGCATGGCGCTCACCAAAAAGAGCGGGGGGCACACCATTGCCGTGTATCCCACCCGCAACAGGGAGGACCGGGACACCTGCGTCAAGCTGCTGTCGGCCAGGCGCGTGGACTTCATCGCCCCTGCGGATTATCGCGCGAACAGCAAGCTTTCCGCCCGCGTAGCCCTGTTGCTGGACGCCATCATGGCGCAGATCTCTTACCGACGCGAAATGGCAGCCTGCCACGCCGAACACCGGCTGGAGTTTTGATCATGCCAAGCCTGCAACCCGATCGTATCCTGCAGCTTCTGGGGCCCGCAGGACGCTGCCTCAATCTGGTGATGGTGGAGCGCATCGATTCCACCAATCAGCACCTCTTGATGCTGGCGGACCAGGGGGCACCCCATGGTTATTGCCTGGTGGCCCAGCATCAGCTTGCTGGCCGGGGACGGCAGGGGCGCGCCTGGCTATCCGATGGTGAGGGATCGCTGACGTTTTCCCTGCTGTGGCGGTTTCAAGGCGGCGCCGCAACACTGGCAGGCCTGCCGCTGGTAGTCTCGCTTGCCGTAGCCCAGGCGCTGGAGCGCCTTGCTGTGGACGGACTGGCCCTGAAATGGCCCAACGACCTGTTGCGTCACGGTCGCAAAATAGCCGGTGTCCTGGTGGAAATTTCTGACGCCCTGGATGGCGCCGTCGGAGCCGTTATCGGCATCGGTCTCAATGTGGTGCTGGAAGAGGCCCTGTCCGACCAGCTGACCAGCCCGGCCACCGATCTGCGTGATGACAGGGGCGCGGCCCCCGCGCGCGATGTCGTACTGGCATCCGTTCTGGAGATCCTGATCGGGCATCTGCAACAATTTTCGGAAGGCGGCTTCGAACCCTTCGAAGCGGCATGGATGTTGCGCTGTGCGCACCGGGAAAGGATGATTCGCCTCACGCTACCCAATCGGCGCGTCGAAATAGGTGAGTGTGCCGGCCTGTCGAAAGAAGGCGCCCTGTTGCTGCGGCAAAACGGCGCCATCACCCGCTTTCACGCCGGGGATATTTCATTGCGGCTGAGCTGATGCAACTGGCACTCGACATCGGTAACAGCCGCATCAAATGGGGTCTGCGTCACCATGGCCAATGGCATGGCACAGGCAGCCTGCCCACAACCTCCTGGCCCGCGCTGGCGTCGTTGCTGCGCGACCATCCATCGCTGACACGGGTACTGGCCACACTGGTGGCCGGCCCGGAGGTGGCTAAGGGCATCGAAGCGTGCTGTGCGGACGCAGGCGTGCCCCTGCAATGGATCCACGCAGCACGTGAGGCAGGGGGCGTGGTCAATCGTTACGACATCCCGCAACAACTGGGGGCCGATCGCTGGGCTGCCCTGATCGGTGCCCACGCCCTGACCGATCAACCTGCCGTGGTGGTGTGCGCTGGCACGGCGACGACGGTGGACGCCCTGACTGCAGAGGGGGAGTTTCTGGGAGGCATCATCCTGCCCGGGCTGTCGTTGATGACACAGGCGCTGCGTACCGGCACGGCAGGCCTCTCTGCGGAATCAGACGGCCTCTTCACGGCATTTCCCAGAACGACTCTGGATGCCATTGCCACAGGAAGGGTTCTGGCCACGGCAGGGGCCATAGAGCGCATGGTGAGGGCGCTGCAGGCTTGCCAGTCCCAACCCGTCATCTGCGTCATGAGCGGCGGACATGCTCCGCTGCTGCGCACGCATCTTGAACTGCCGGTGGTTGCCGTGGAATATCTGGTACTGGAGGGACTGGCCTGCCTGATGCCCGGCTAGAGACGGATGCGTTTCAGAAGGGCCGTCGTGGAACGCTCGTGTTCGAAGGGAATGGACAACACCCGGCCACCGCGCGACTGAACCTCTGCCGCACCCACGATCTGTTCGATGGCCCAATCGCCGCCCTTGACCAGCACGTCAGGACGACATTCCAGAATCCGCTGCAGGGGGGTGTCCTCGTCAAACCAGGTGACACCGTCCACACACGCCAAGGCAGCAATGATGGCCATGCGATCGGCCAGGAGGTTGATGGGGCGATCCTCTCCCTTTCCCAGGCGACGCACGGAAGCATCCGAATTGAGCGCCACCACCAGCGACGCCCCCTGGGCTCGCGCCTGAGCGAGGTAGGTGACATGCCCGCGATGAAGGATGTCGAATACCCCGTTGGTGAATACCAATGGACGGGGCAACAGGTGCACCCGCTCCAGCCATGCTCCTGGCGATGCAATCTTGTGTTCGAAGCCGGGTGCCGGATACTGGGTCACGAGACCGCCCGCCCTTACATCGTCACAGGCTGTGCCGGAGGCAACGTCTCTTCCTGCTGGGGAGCGGGAGGCTGAATGTCCGCAGGCTTGGTGGTTGCTGGAGGGGTTTCGGAAGCGTGCGCCGCCACCTTTTCGTCTTCAGGCGG
>JAJZHC010000089.1 GCA_021804705.1 Pseudomonadota bacterium | reverse complement strand
CAGGTCGAATTCTGCCTGGGACTGATCCGGTATATGGAGTTCCACATGGGTTTGGACCGGTGGGCTCTCGTCGAAAGTCTCATTGCGGTTACGGCGACGTTGACGAGGGTTGCGCAGGGCACCCTGTTCTTCCGCGATGACGCTGGTTATCACCGTTTCGACCGGTTTTTCGTCACCCCGCTCGAAAGAGGGTGCAATGGCGCCATTGAAGCCGCGTGCACCGCGGTCGCGACGACCGCCACGCCGACCGCGACGACTTCTGCCGCCACCACCTTCGCGTGGTGCCGATTGGCCTTCGTTGGCCGTCGTAAGAGACGCAGCAACGGGTGCAGGTGCAGGCACAGCCTGGCTTGTGGGTGGTGCTGCCTGGGCCTCATTGCGTTTGGGTTCGCGTTGCTGCTGGCGGGGTTTTTGCTGGCCTCGCCCCTCGCCTCGCTGGGGCCGGTCACCGTTTTCCTGGACTCCTTCGCGCATTTCATTGCGGTTACCGCGTTCCTGGCGATCACGTCCCCCGCGTGAGCGTCGGCGATCATTGCCCTGTTCGTTGCGTTCACGGCGTGCTGGCGCTGCAGGGGCCGCTTCGATTCTGGTTGGCGCGGGTTCCTGGTCAGGAGAGCCCTTGAACCAACCCAGAATGGTGCCAAATAGCGATTTACGCGAGCCTTCCTGGTAGCTTCGCGCAGCAGGAGCTGGTGCGGTGGTGGGCTCGGCACTCATGGGGGCAGGCTGAAGTGGGGTAATGCCCCGAACGGCAGCGACCGGTTTGGCCGGGGCTTGCCGCTCGTCGCGCGGTTTGAGATCGTTTGCCTCCTCGGGAACTTCCACCAGTTGGTAGCTGGTTTCCGTCAGTTCCATCTGATTGGCTTCGTCGTGACGGATGCGCAGCACCGAATAATTCGGGGTTTCCAGGTGGATGTTGGGAATCAGCATCACATGGACCTTGAGGCGTGCCTCGATAGCGTAGATGTCGGCGCGCTTCTCGTTGAGCAGGAACGTGGCCACGTCCACGGGAACCTGGGCCCGGACAATGGCTGTGTTTTCTTTCATGGCCTCTTCCTGCAGGATGCGCAGGATATGCAGGGCCGAGGACTCGGTATCGCGGATGAAACCGGTGCCGTGGCAACGCGGGCAGGCTGTATGGCTGGTTTCTCCCAACGAAGGCTGAAGACGTTGGCGTGAAAGCTCAAGCAGGCCAAAGCGGGATATTTTTCCGGTTTGCACGCGCGCACGGTCATAGTGCAGGGCGTCGCGCAAGCGGTTTTCCACGTCTCGCTGGTTGCGCGCGCTTTCCATGTCGATGAAGTCGATGACGATCAAGCCGCCCAAGTCGCGCAGTCGCAGTTGCCGGGCGATTTCATCCGCGGCCTCGAGGTTGGTGTTGAGCGCGGTCTGTTCGATGTCCGCTCCGCGCGTGGCACGAGCCGAGTTGACGTCCACCGAAACCAGGGCCTCGGTATGGTCGATGACGATAGCGCCGCCCGACGGCAGCGTGACTTCACGCCGATAGGCAGTTTCGATCTGATGTTCGATCTGAAAGCGCGAGAACAGCGGCACATCGTCGTGGTAGAGTTTGACCTTGTGGACGTTGGCTGGCATGACATGGCTCATGAACTGCCGTGCCTGCTCATAGATGGATTCGGTGTCAAACAGGATCTCGCCAATGTCCGGCTGGAACAGATCGCGAATGGCGCGAATCACGAGGCTGCCTTCCTGATAGATCAAGAAGGGGCCGTTCTGCCCATGGGAAGCAGCCTCTATGGCGTTCCATAATTGCAGCAGGTAGTTGAGATCCCACTGCAACTCTTCCACCGAGCGGCCAATTCCGGCAGTCCGGGCAATCAGGGACATGCCGGCCGGCACATCGAGTTGCGCCAGAACGTCGCGCAATTCTGCGCGTTCGTCGCCTTCCACGCGGCGCGAGACTCCGCCGCCACGCGGGTTGTTGGGCATCAATACGAGGTAGCGGCCCGCCAGGCTGATGAAAGAGGTCAGTGCTGCCCCTTTGTTGCCCCGTTCATCCTTGTCTACCTGAACGATGAGCTCCTGGCCTTCCTTGAGCTGGCCGGCGATGCGGCTGCGTGAAAATTCGCCGTCTTCGTTTTGCAGGTAGGCGCGCGAGATTTCCTTGAAAGGCAGAAACCCGTGGCGATCGGTGCCGTAATCCACGAAAACTGCTTCGAGCGAAGGTTCCACTCGCGTGATGACGGCCTTGTAGATATTGCTCTTGCGTTGTTCCTTGCCAGAATACTCGATGTCGAGGTCAATCAGTTTTTGACCATCAACGATGGCAACCCGCAGCTCCTCGGAGTGGGTTGCGTTAAACAGCATGCGCTTCATAATGGACCCCCGCGCGCCTGGGCTTCGGGAGGACAAGACCGAACCACGCTCGCGCCTTGGGCGCGGGTGGGCATAAACTATAGGGCCTTCACGTGACTAAAATGTCAGACTCTCTATCAATGGTTCGATCGGTGTTGTCGTCATCACCCTGCTTCAGGCAGGGCGGAAAAATCAGATGATGCTTTCAGCGCGCAACTAACTTACCATCGCTACTTTTTGGTGAGCGAAATTAACCGATTGTGACTGTTCGTCGAACGCCCGGAGGTTTGCCGGGAGGGTTCCCGGGATGTCACTGTTGATCCGGGGTTATCGAGTCTGCTCGGAACGGGTTGGGTTGACCCGGATCTTCAGGCCGCTTGATGGGGCGACCTCTAATAGACTCAATAACTTACGATTATAAATAAAATGTCCTCTTTACGCAAAACTTCTGTTCTTTGGGAAGAAATCGATGAAGACGCCGATCACCAGCGCATCGACAACTTTCTGCTCACTCGCCTCAAAGGTGTACCCAAAAGCCACATTTACCGCATTCTTCGTAGTGGTGAAGTGCGCGTCAACAGTGGCCGGGTGGACGCCACCTACCGCTTGAAAATCGGCGACCGGGTGCGCATTCCGCCCGTTGAAGTGGCTCCAGCCAAGGCTGGCCCCCTCCATGCACCAAAATGGGGTGCGGCACCCCTGTCACAGGCGATCCTGTACGAAGACGAGGGGCTGCTGGCGCTCAACAAGCCTGCCGGCGTGGCGGTGCATGGGGGTAGCGGCATCAGCCTGGGCGTGATCGAGCAACTGCGTACAGAGCGATCCAAAGCACGTTTTCTGGAGCTGGCCCATCGGCTGGATCGCGATACATCAGGCATCCTGCTCATCGCCAAAAAACGCAGCATGCTGGTGGCACTGCATGACATGATGCGCACCGGGGCCATGGACAAGCGCTATTACGCGCTGGCGCGAGGCCAGTTCAAGGAAGAAAAGAAAGTGGTCAAGGAGAGCCTGCACAAGTTTCTGACCGAATCCGGTGAGCGGCGGGTGATGGTGCGGGATGACGGCAAGGCTTCGCAAACCGTTTTTCGTCGCAAACAGCGTTTTGAGGAAGCGACACTGCTGGAAGCCCAGCTCATGACTGGGCGCACCCACCAGATTCGCGTGCACCTCGCCCATCTGGGCTGCCCCATAGCGGGCGATGACAAATACGGCGACTTTGCCTGGAACAAGGCGCTGGCACGCCAGGGCCTCAAGCGCATGTTCTTGCATGCGGCTTCCCTGCGTTTCATCCATCCCGTGCAGGAGCTACCGCTCAAGCTGGAAGCGGCGCTGCCCCAAGAGCTTAGCCAGTTTCTAGAACGCCTGACGCCATTGACTCATGCGTTATGACCTGATCGTTTTTGATTGGGATGGCACCCTTCTGGATTCCGCCTCCCTGATTGCCGAAACGCTGCGCATGGCGTGCACGCGCATGGGAATTGCAACACCCCCTGAAGCGCACGCGCGCCATGTCATTGGCATGGGAATGATGGCAGCGCTGCAATATGTGGCCCCCGAGCTGCCGCCCGAGCGGCTGCCGGAACTTTTCGAACATTACCGCGCACACTACCTTCCAAGGGAACACCAGCTGCGCCCCTTTGCAGGGGTGGCCGAACTGTTACAGCAACTCGATGCCGACGGCTACCTGTTGGCCGTGGCCACCGGCAAGCCGCGCGTAGGGCTGGAGCGTGGTTTTACCGCAACCGGATTCAAACCGCATTTCGTGGCTTCGCGGTGCGCTGATGAAAGCCGCCCCAAACCCGATCCCGACATGCTGCTGCATTTAATGGCGGTGACGGGCATGACGCCGCAGCGCACCCTGATGATTGGCGATACTTCCCACGATCTCATGATGGCACACCATGCAGGGGTCGATGCGGTGGCGGTGAGTTATGGCGCTCATCCCCGAGCTTATCTTGAGCAGCATCCAGCACTGGTGGTGCTGGACAGCGTGCAGGATCTGGCACGCTGGCTGAGTGCTCAGGGCTGATCAGTTGGCCTTGGCTGTCACGGGGTTGACGGTGGCTCCATCCCGTACGGAATCCGACGGATTGGTGACGACCTTTTCATGCTCATTCAACCCCGTGATGATCTCGATGGTCGTCCCAAAATCACGTCCGGTGGTGACCGGCTTTAACTGGATGTGATTATTCTGGTCGATGACGGCCACCCTGGTGCCGTCTGCACGCACGATCAGCGTATTGGATGGCAGGATGATGACCGGGTTATCGAGCTTCAGGGCGAAATGCGCCTCGGCATAACTGCCCGAGGCCAGTTCATGCCTGTCATTGGGAATGTGCACTTCAGTGAGCAACGTCTTGGAACTGGGGTCCAGCGCGCCCGCGCTGCGCGCCACGGTAGCCGTAAAGGTCCTTCCCGGAAACTCGCTCAGTTTAAGTGAGACCGGCATGTCATCGTGGATGAATCGCGCCTGGCTTTGCGGTACGTTGACGAACAGGCGCAGCGGGTTGGTGGCTGACAGGCGGTAGAGCCAGCCGTTGGGGTCGGGACTGTTGGCGGTGACGAGCTGGCCTTTTTCCACGTTGCGATAGGTGATGCGTCCGGCAAAGGGCGCAGTGACCCGTTCGAAGGCCTGGCTTTCCCGATAACGCCGCACATCGGCTTCGTTGGCATGAACGTCTGCGGCACGGGCCTGCATCTGGGCTTCCTGCTCATCCACGATCTGCTGCGAGAGGAATTTTTTGGCCAGCAACTCCTTCGATCGGTTAAGCGTGGTGATGGCAATTTGCAAGTTGGCTCGTGCGGAAGCCAGCGCGGCTTCGGCATGGGCCAGATTCTGATCCACCTCTGGGCTGTCAATGGTCAGTAACAGTTGGCCTTCATGGACTTCCGCACCAATGTCCACGTTCCATTTGCTGACATACCCGCTGGCGCGGGCGTAGATCTGTGTTTCCCTGGCAGGTTGCAGAGTGCCGGGCAACACCAGTTCCGATTCGGGTTTGCCGCGGGTGGCCATGACAAAGGCCACTGTCGGCGCGGGCGTGACGGTGGGGCGCGGGGCGTTGTTGGTGAGACCGTAGCGGTTGATCAGACCCACCACGACCAGTACCAGTAGCAGGCCGATGACGATGGCCAGGGGCTTGAAAGCGTGGTTCAGGCGATGCCGTGGCGTCGCGTCGGATTGTGGAGGATTCTGGTTTTCAGAAGGGTTCATAGGCAGACCATGAGTTTTCAGATGGGGTCAGCATGGGCGCTGACGGCGTCAAATCGGTAGCCTTTGCGAATCATGACTTCCTTGACCCAGGCAAAAACCACCGGCACAAACACCAGTGTGGACAGGGTGGCCACCAGCAACCCGCCAATGACGGCGCGGCCCAGAGGTGCATTCTGCTCGCCTCCCTCACCCAGGCCAAGGGCCATGGGAACCATGCCGATAAGCATGGCAGCAGCCGTCATCAGCACCGGCCGCAGGCGCGTGAAACCGGCTTCGAGAGCCGCTTTGACGGGGTCGGAACCGGCATACATGCAGTCGTTGGCAAAGGTCACCACCAGAATGCTGTTGGCGGTGGCTACGCCAAGACTCATGATGGTGCCCATGAGCGAGGGTACGCTAAAGGGTGTGGCCGTGACGAACAGTATCCAGACAATGCCGCACAGGGCACCCGGCAGGGCTGTGATGATGATGAAGGGGTCGGTCCAGGACTGAAAGTTGAC
>JAJZHC010000088.1 GCA_021804705.1 Pseudomonadota bacterium | reverse complement strand
TTAGTACGGGACGGGGAAAGCGGAACACGGCGCCGGTGCCCAGCAGGACCAGCTCAGGTCTCAGGTTGAGCAGCTGCTCGAAATGGATTTCCGTCAGGCTGGAAAAGTCGGGGGCCCATTCCCGCAGAACATGCTCGGGAGCCACCACGATGCTGCGTTCGATGCGCTGGCCATTGAGCAAAACGAATCCAGGTCCATGCCCCGTCAGGGCGTTGGTGACGTCAGGGATGTGATTGATGAGTTTCAAGGGGCGCTCCAATCGAGTAGAATTATGCCTTTTGCCCGGTCGCCATACAACGTCGTCATGCCCGAATTTCCCAGAATCAAGCGTTTGCCACCCTATGTGTTCAATATCACGGGTGAACTCAAGGCTGCCGCGCGCCGTCGAGGCGAGGATATCATCGATTTCGGAATGGGCAATCCCGATCAGCCTACGCCACAGCATATCGTTGACAAGCTCGTCGAGGCGGCACAGCGCAACGACACGCACGGTTACTCCCTTTCCAAGGGCATTCCGCGGGTCCGCAAAGCCATCTGCAACTGGTATCAAAACCGCTACGGGGTCGAGCTCGACCCCGAAACCGAGGCCATATTCACTATCGGGTCCAAGGAAGGGATTGCCCACCTGATGCTGGCGGTGCTGGACACAGGTGACATGGTCCTGGTCCCTAATCCCAGCTATCCCATCCACATTTATGGTCCGGTTATCGCCGGTGCCGATATCCGCCACGTCAGCATGACGCCGGGAGTGGATTTTTTTGAAGAACTCGAGCAGGGGTTGCGAGGGTCCTATCCGCGCCCCAAGATGTTGATTCTCAATTTTCCCAGCAATCCCACCACCCAATGCGTGGACTTGGCTTTTTTTGAACGGGTGGTGGCCATTGCCAGGGAATACGGCATCTATGTGGTCCATGACCTCGCCTATGCTGATATTGTCTATGATGGTTACAAGGCCCCCTCGATCCTTCAGGTGCCTGGCGCCAAGGACGTAGCCGTGGAGTTCTTTACGCTCTCCAAGAGCTACAGCATGGCGGGCTGGCGCGTGGGCTTCATGGTCGGCAACCGCGACCTGGTGGCTGCGTTGGGGCGCATGAAGAGCTATCACGATTACGGTACCTTTACGCCCATCCAGGTGGCGTCCATCGTGGCTTTGGAAGGGCCGCAGGAGTGCGTGGAAACGATTCGCGCCACCTACGAGCGCCGCCGCGATGTCATAGTGCAGGGCCTGCACAATATTGGCTGGATGGTGGACAACCCCAAAGCGACCATGTATGTCTGGGCCAAAATCCCGGATCAGTATAAAAAGATGGGGTCACTCGAATTTGCCAAGAAACTCCTACAGGATGCCAAAACAGCAGTGTCTCCCGGCGTCGGGTTTGGTGAGTTGGGCGACGACCATGTGCGCTTTTCGCTGATTGAAAATGAAGCCCGAACGCGCCAGGCGATTCGGGGAATTCGAGACATGTTTCGCAAGGACGGATTGATATGAAACCCATACGCGTGGGATTGTTGGGGCTGGGTGTGGTGGGTGGCGGCACCTATGCCATTCTGGAACGCAACCGTGAAGAGATCGCTCGCCGGGCTGGACGTGAGATTCGGGTCACCATGGCGGCCATTCGGGAAAGCGACCTCGAAGTGGCGCAAAAAAAGACCGGAGGCACCATCACGCTGACCCATGACCCCATGGCGGTTGTCAATTCGCCTGATGTGGACATCGTTGCCGAATTGATGGGGGGCATCCACCCTGCCAAGGAACTGGTCTTGCAGGCCATCGCCCAAGGCAAACACGTGGTTACGGCCAACAAGGCCTTGTTGGCGTTGCACGGCAACGAGATTTTCAAGGCAGCCCACGCCAAGGGCGTGATGGTGGCCTTCGAGGCCGCCGTCGCTGGTGGCATTCCCATCATCAAGGCGCTGCGCGAAGGGCTCACGGCCAATCGTATCGAATGGATCGCCGGCATTATCAATGGCACGAGCAATTTCATCCTCACCAGCATGCGTGAGCATGGCACAAGTTTTGAAGACGCTCTCAAACAGGCGCAGGCCCTGGGCTACGCCGAGGCTGATCCTACCTTCGACATTGAAGGCATCGACGCGGCCCACAAGCTCACCATCATGGCCGCCATTGCTTTTGGCATTCCCATGCAGTTTGATCGCGCTTTTACGGAAGGCATCTCGAAACTGACGTCCAAGGACATCCAGTATGCTGAAGAGTTTGGTTACCGCATCAAATTGCTCGGCATCACACGGCGTACGGCCAGGGGGATCGAATTGCGCGTCCATCCCACATTGATTCCGGCAAAGCGCCTGATCGCCAATGTGGAAGGCGTCATGAACGCCATCCTCGTCAAGGGCGATGCTGTGGGGGCCACGCTGTATTACGGTGCTGGTGCGGGTGCCGAACCTACGGGCTCATCTGTGGTGGCCGATCTGGTGGACATCACCCGCATGGCCACATCTGACCCGGGTAACCGCGTGCCGCACCTCGCCTTCCAGCCGGATCAAATGCATGACGATATCGTTCTGCCCGTCACCGAAATCGAAACGTCCTACTATTTGCGCATGCGCGCCTTCGATCGCCCCGGCGTCTTGGCCGAAGTGACCCGGATCCTCGCGGATATGGGCATTTCTATTGAAGCCATGCTGCAACGCGAACCGGAAGCCGGCGAAGAACGTGTGGATGTCATCATGTTGACGCACCAGACCATCGAAAGGCAGATCGACCAGGCTATTGCCAAAATCGAAGCCCTCGACAGCATTTCCGGCCCTGTGACCCGCATTCGACTGGAGCCCCTAGGGCCCGCCTAAAGGACGCCACCATGGCACATTATCAAGGTTTGATTCACCGTTACCGTGACCGTTTGCCGGTTACCGACAGCACGCCGATCATTTCGCTCAATGAGGGCAACACTCCCCTGATCGAGCTTGTCAATTTGCCCAGGAAGCTGGGCCATGATGGACGCATCTTCGCCAAATTCGAGGGTCTCAATCCCACCGGCTCCTTCAAGGACCGTGGCATGACCATGGCCGTGACCAAGGCCGTGGAAGCAGGCTCCAAGGCGATCATCTGTGCTTCCACAGGAAATACTTCTGCGGCCGCGGCAGCCTATGCTGCCCGTGCAGGAATCACGAGCTTCGTCCTGATTCCCGACGGCAAGATTGCCCTGGGCAAACTCGCCCAGGCCATGATGCATGGTTCAGTCGTTATCCAGATCCAGGGCAATTTTGATGACGGGATGCGCCTGGTCCAGGAAATCTCGGCGGATCTGCCCATTGCCCTCGTCAATTCGGTCAACCCCTACCGACTGCAGGGGCAAAAGACCATCGCGTTCGAGGTGATCGACGCGCTGGGTGATGCCCCCGACTATCATGTGTTGCCTGTAGGCAACGCCGGGAACATCAGTGCCCACTGGATGGGCTATAGCGAATCCGTTTGTCAGCAGACTGAAGCCTGTGGCTTGTGTCATGGCCAATGCCCCTACCATGGCAAGGCAACGGCAACACGGCGCCCCATCATGCTGGGCTATCAGGCTGCAGGTTCAGCCCCCTTCATGCGTGGCGGCCCCGTGGCCCATCCCGAAACCATCGCCACGGCCATCCGCATCGGCAATCCCATGTCATGGGGGCTTGCCTGGGCTGCCGTGAAGGAATCCGGAGGCTGGTTTGATGAGTGCACCGATGCCGAAATTCTGGAAGCACAAAAGTTGTTGGCGCAGTCGGAAGGCGTATTTTGTGAGCCTTCATCGGCTACTTCACTGGCTGGGCTCATGAAGGACCTAAAGCGCGGTAAAATCAGGGCAGGAGCCACCATCGTGGCAACCCTTACGGGCCATGGCCTGAAGGATCCTGATACCGCCATTGCCCAGAGCGAGCAGCCCCACAGGGTCAGCGCGGACCGACAGTCCATTGGCAATCTCATTCAACGTTATTTGTAGTCATTCTTCTGGAGCCACTATGGAAATAGTCCGCATTACCGATACGCAAGGTCACCTGATCAACGCCGATTTACTGGCCCGTGCCGAAACCATCCATCGTCACCTGCGTCCGCAGATTCCTGCCCCTTACGTGGAACGCATGAAGGAGGTTTTCGCAACCGGTGCCGAGATGGCTGTGGCAGTGGAGGCGGGCGTACCGTGCGGCGTCGTGGTTTTTCGCGTGACGATCAATACCATGGTTGGGAAAAAGATTTATAGCGAGGATCTGGTGGCCGACCCCAATACCAGCGTCAAAGGTGTGGGCCGCTTCCTCATGGACTTTCTCAAACAGGAAGGGCGCGAGCGTGGTTGCGCCAGCCTCGAGCTTGAATCGGGTACCCAGCGCGAACAAGCGCACAAGTTCTACTATCGGGAAGGCTTTGCCATCAAGGCATTCGGGTTCAAGCAGCCCCTTGTGTAATGAGGCATGCGTGGCAGAAAAAAGGGAGCCCTGGCTCCCTTTTTTATTGACGGTCGACGTTATTGATCGTCGTCCGGCGTGGGAGGGGGGTTGCCGTCATAGATCATGTTGCGACGGCGTTGCAGGTAGGCATCGCGCACAAAGGCGTAAGGGTCCAGCGCAGCAGTATCCAACACATTGCTTGCTGCCAGCAGGTTGGCGCGGGTATTGACAGTCTCGAAGGCAAAGATTTCTGCAAGCTTGGTGTTGGTGGTGTGGAGGTTGGTGTACAACCCAAGCGGTGTGTCTCCCACCAGGCCCAGCGTGTCGCGAACTGTACTGGGTCCCAGCAGGGGCAGTACCAGATAGGTGCTGTTGTCCCATCCCCAAACGGCCAGTGTCTGTCCAAAATCCTCGCGATGGTGAGGCAAGCCGGCAGGTGTGGCAACGTCCAGCAGGCCCAGGAGGCCCACGGTGGTATTCAATACGAAACGGCCTCCGTCTTGCAGACCCTGCCCGGGTTTACCTTGCAGGAAATCGTTCACAAAAACGGCAAGATCAGAAATGTTACCGAAGAAATTGCTGACCCCGGTTCGCAGAAAGTCAGGTGTGACGGCCACATAACCGCGTGCAACGGGTTGCAGGAGGGTGCGATCCAGTGTGTCATTAAAGCCGTACATGGCCCGGTTATAGGATTCCAGGGGGTCCTGCTCCGAGGCCACGCTGCCTGGCGGCAGGGTGGCGCAACCGGTCAACACGAGAGACACGCAGAAAAGCACTAGAATGAGGAAGCGAGCATTATGTTTCATGGGCTGGGATTATAACTGAGCGCGTCAGGGAAGGCTTGAATTGCTTTAAGGATGCCCCCATATTCTGAAACATCCTCTTCATATTTCACGGACATTGATCATGCGCTTTGACAAGATGACCACCAAGTTTCAGGAGGCCTTTGCGGATGCCCAGAGCCTGGCCCTGGCCCATGACAACGGTCTCATCGAACCGCCGCATCTCCTGTCGGCCCTGCTGGCCCAATCCGACGGATCCACGGCATCGCTGCTAACCCGCGCAGATATTCAGGTGCAGCCGCTCAAGCAGGCCCTGGGCACAGCCCTGGAACGCCTGCCTAAAGTGGAGGGAGGCGGCGGTGAAATTACCGTATCGCGGGATCTCAACAATTTGCTCAACTTGACGGAACGCGAGGCTCAGAAGCGCGGTGACCAGTTCATTGCATCCGAGCTCTTTTTACTGGCCCTGTGTGACGACAAGGGCGATACCGGCCGGCTATTCAAGCAACAGGGCGCCCAACGGGCCCGCCTGGAAGCCGCCATCACGGCCATGCGGGGTGGTGAATCCGTGGGCAGCCAGGCGGGAGAGGCGCATCGTGAGGCGCTCAAAAAGTACACCCTGGACTTAACGGAACGGGCCCGCTTGGGCAAGCTTGACCCCGTCATTGGCCGCGACGACGAGATACGGCGCGTCATCCAGATCCTGCAGCGACGCACCAAGAACAATCCGGTGCTGATCGGCGAACCCGGGGTGGGCAAAACTGCCATCGTGGAGGGCCTGGCTCAACGGATCGTGAACGACGAGGTACCGGAGAGCCTGCGCAACAAGCGAGTGCTCTCCCTGGATATGGCGGCCCTCCTGGCTGGCGCAAAGTTTCGGGGCGAGTTCGAGGAACGCCTGAAATCAGTTCTGAAGGAACTGGCGCAGGAT
>JAJZHC010000087.1 GCA_021804705.1 Pseudomonadota bacterium | reverse complement strand
ATTGAGCACCGCATGACGAACGGCTTCAGCGGAGAGCATCCCGGCGGGGAACAACAAACCCAGCTTCTGGATTTCCTGGTGCGCCGCAAGCAGGTTGCCTTCCACGCGGGCGGCCAGAAAGGTCAGTGTTTCGGCGTCGGCCTGCTGCTGCTGTCGGGCAAGACGCTGGGAAATCCACGAGGGCAGTTGATCGCGATGGATGGTTGCGGCCACGACCATCAACCCGTTGGATTCCAGCGCCTTGAACCAGGCACTTTGCTGGGCGCGATAGTCGAGGGCGGGCAAACTGACCAGCACGCGCGTGTCTTCAGAAGGCCGGCTGCCCAGGGTTTCCAGGTGTCGCGCACCTTCTACGCCCGGTTTGCCCGAGGGAATGCGCAATTCCACCAGTTTTTTGTCGCCAAACAGCGAACTGCTGTTGCATGAGAGGGTGAGCTCGCTCCAGTTAAAACCGGGTTCCACCGTCAGTACTTCGCGTGTGGCAAAACCCTGACCATGTGCCGCGCTTCGCACGGCGTCCAGGGTCTCAAAAGCCAGCAGCGGCTCTTCTCCGACTACGGTGATCAAAGGCTGTAATCCCTGGGACAGGCCAGACGCCAGTTTTTCTGGGGAGACGCGCATGGCGTTTACGGCGTTGCGCCGGTTTTGAGCTTGATGCTGGCAAGGCGCCGCAACATCTGCTGCACCAGATCGTGCTGCATGTCGCGGTACAGCAATTGTTCTTCTGATTGCTTGGCCAGAATCTGCACGTCGTTGTAATTGAACAGGCGCGAGATGGTGATGTCAGTGGGTGCCAGCAATTCATTTCCGGCGCTGTCGCTGGCGCGGAAACTGAGCCGTGACAGCAGCGTGAACTGGGATACCGTTCCCTGGGCATTGAGCGTGAGGATCTGCTTGTCCTTGATGAGCGGCGAAACCGTCACCACCACATCCGCCTGATCTGGACGCGAGACCAGGGTAACGCCTGCATCGCGCGTGAGCGCAGTGCGGATTTCATTGTTCAGGTTTTTTTCCAGGGTGCCGCTGAGGTACACGTTATGAAAGGACAACTGTGGCGCGCCACGAAGCTGGAAGCCGCAGCCGGCCAACAATAAAAGGCATCCCGTTCCAGCCAGAAAGGCACGTCGTGAGCGCATGGCCTAGAGCACCACGTTGATCAGGCGACCTGGCACCACAACGATTTTTTTCACCGTCTGTCCTGCCAGATGTTTTTCCAGAGCAGGATGGGTCAGTGCCTGGGATTCCAGATCATGGCGCGCAAGATCCGGGCTGACGGTCATGGAACCCCGCAGCTTGCCATTGACTTGCAGCATGAGCTCGATGCTGTCGCGTTTCAGTGCGTCGGGATCATGTTCCGGCCATGGCGCGTCCAGAATGCTCGAACCATAGCCCAGTTCGCGCCATAGCGTTTCACTGAGGTGCGGCGTGATGGGGGCGAGCACGCGCAGCAGGATCGAAAAGCCTTCCAGGACCAGGGCGTCGCTGGCGCCACTGATTTTTTCCAGGGTGTTGAGCAGTTTCATTGTGGCCGAAGCCACGGTGTTGAACTGGTGTTTGCCCAGATCGTAGTTGGCCTGCTTGAGCAGGGCATGGATTTCGTAACGAACATGCGGGGCCGCCAGCGCGTTGTTGAGTGCGCCGGTTACCTGGCGTGCCTTGAGGCTGGCGGCAAAGGCCCATACCCGCCGCAGAAAACGGTAGGCGCCCTGCACCCCCGCATCAGACCATTCCAGAGATTGGTCTGGAGGGCTTGTGAAGATGATGAAGAATCGCGCCGTGTCGGCACCGTACTGGTCGATGAGGGCCTGCGGGTCCACCGTATTGCCCTTGGATTTGGACATTTTGGCGCCGTCCTTCAGCACCATGCCCTGAGTCAGCAGATGAACGAAAGGTTCGCTGTGCCGGATCAGGCCCGCGTCCCGCATCAGCTTGTTGAAAAAACGCGCATAGAGCAGGTGCAGGATGGCATGTTCGATGCCGCCCACATATTGGTCGACCGGCAGCCAGTAATTGGCGCGCTCGTCCAGCATGCCCGTGGCAAGATCAGGACAGGCATAACGGGCAAAATACCAGGAAGATTCCACGAAGGTGTCCATGGTATCGGTTTCGCGGGTGGCCGTGGCGCCACACCTGGGGCAACGGGTCTCGTAAAAGGAAGGGTCCTTCTTGATGGGAGAGCCCACGCCTTCAAAGGTTACCTGCTCGGGCAATACCACGGGGAGATCCTGATCCGGCACAGGCACCTGGCCGCACGTGGTGCAGTGGATGATGGGAATGGGGCAGCCCCAGTAGCGCTGGCGCGAGATGCCCCAGTCCCGCAGGCGGTATTGCACCTGTGGCTTGCCGCTGTCCAGGGCTTGCAGTACGGCGCCCATTTTCTGGCGGGCCTCTTCGGAACTGCGTCCCGAAAAATCTTCCGAATCGAACAGCACGCCGTCGTCGCCAAAGGCCTCCGTCAACGGCAAGGCCAGCTCGCCCGACACAGGGCGCACCACGGGCTTGATAGGCAGGGCGTACTGCGTGGCAAACTCGAAGTCGCGCTGGTCGTGCGCCGGCACGGCCATGACGGCGCCTTCACCGTAGCCCATCAGCACATAATTGGCCACCCACACGGGCAGATGTGCGCCGGTCAACGGATGCACCACGGTTGTGCCGGTATCCATGCCTTTCTTGATCTGGGTGGCGAGGTCGGCCTCCGCCACGCCTCCCTGACGACACGACGCGATGAAAGCCTGAAGCTCGGGGCGGTTCTGTGCGGCATGCATGGCCACCGGGTGTTCTGCGGCTACGGCCACGTAGGTGACACCGTAGAGCGTGTCGGCGCGTGTGGTGAACACGGTGAGTTCACCGCCCCCTGTGCTCAATGGGAAACGGATCGCGGTGCCCTCGGAGCGACCAATCCAGTTGCGCTGCATGGTCTTGACCTGTTCGGGCCAGCCGGGAAGATCGTCCAGTTCGCGCAGCAATTCGTCGGCATAGGCCGTGATGCGCAGGTAGTACATGGGAATTTCGCGCTTTTCCACCAGCGCGCCGGAGCGCCAGCCACGCCCTTCGATGACCTGCTCATTGGCCAGTACGGTCTGGTCCACAGGGTCCCAGTTGACCGTGCCGGTTTTCTGATAGACAAGCCCCTTTTCAAACAGTCGGGTAAAGAGCCATTGTTCCCAGCGGTAGTAATCCGGACGACAGGTGGCAATTTCCCGGTCCCAGTCGATGGCCAGTCCCAGGGATTTGAGCTGCGTCTTCATGGTGCCGATGTTCTTGTAGGTCCATTCGGCCGGGGCGACCTTGTTTTGCAGGGCGGCGTTTTCGGCAGGCAGGCCGAAGGCATCCCAACCCATGGGTTGCAGTACGTTGAACCCCTTCATCCGGTGGCTGCGCGCCAGGACATCACCGATGGTGTAATTGCGGACGTGTCCCATGTGCAGATTCCCGGAGGGATACGGAAACATGGACAGGCAGTAATATTTTGGACGCTGGGTATCCTCACGCGCCTGGTAGGCGCGCCGCTCTTCCCACTCTGCCTGGAGGCGTTGCTCGATGTCGCTCGGGTTGTACTGGTCTTCCATGGCAGTATTTTCAGGCAAAAGCGAAATTATACCCGTCCCCGGGCCAAACCCGGACGGCGCTCTCGTATAATTCACGGTTCAGTTTCCGAGCGATGACATGACTTCCCCACTTTTAACCGGCCTTAATGCCGAACAACGTGCCGCCGTTACCCTGCCGCGCCAATCCGCGTTGATTCTAGCCGGCGCAGGCAGTGGCAAGACCCGGGTGCTGACTACCCGTATGGCCTGGTTGATCCAGACGGGGCAGGTCAGCCCCCAGGGTCTGCTTGCCGTGACGTTTACCAACAAGGCGGCGCGCGAGATGCTGGCCCGCCTGTCCACGCTGCTGCCCATCAATACGCGCGGCATGTGGATTGGCACCTTCCACGGCTTGTGCAATCGTCTGCTGCGCGCCCATTTCCGTGAAGCGCGACTGCCGCAACTGTTCCAGATCCTGGATTCACAGGACCAGCTCTCCGCCATCAAAAGGGTCATGAGAGCGCTCAACATCGATGAAGAGCGCCATGCGCCGCGCCAGGTCCAGCAGTTCATCAACGGTCACAAGGAAGAGGGGCGACGTCCTGCCGCCATCGAGCCTTTCGACATGCACAGCCGAGTCCAGCGCGATATCTACATCGCCTACGAAGCCCAGTGCCAGAAGGAAGGCGTGGTGGACTTTGCAGAGCTACTGCTGCGCAGTGTGGAGCTGTTGCAGGCCAATGAATCCATCCGCGAGCACTACCGGGCCCGTTTTCCCTTCGTGTTGGTGGATGAGTTCCAGGATACCAACCGGCTGCAGTATGTCTGGCTCAAGTTGCTGGCGGGCTCGGAGAACGCCGTATTCGCCGTGGGTGACGACGACCAGTCCATCTACGGGTTTCGCGGGGCTGAAGTAGGCAACATGCGTGATTTCGAGCGTGATTACGGTCTCACGGAAATCATCCGCCTGGAACAGAACTATCGCTCCTTCGGCAATATTCTCGATGCTGCCAACGCCTTGATCCGGCATAACCAGGGGCGGCTGGGCAAAAATCTCTGGACCACGGCCGGACCAGGCCAGCCCATCCGTGTGTTCGAAGCAGGCAGCGACGGCGACGAAGCACGCTTCGTGGTGGAAGAGGTGCGCGCCTTGCTGGGAGATGGTCTTGCCCTTTCTGAAATGGCCCTGCTGTACCGCTCCAATGCCCAGTCGCGCGTTCTGGAGCATGCCCTGTTCAGCGCGGGCATCGGTTACCGGGTGTATGGCGGCCTGCGTTTTTTCGAGCGCATGGAAGTCAAGCATGCGCTGGCTTACCTGCGCCTTGCCGCCAACCCGGACGATGACGGGGCTTTTTTGCGGGTGGTCAACTTTCCCCCACGCGGCTTGGGCGCGCGATCGCTTGAAACACTGCAGTCCCATGCCGCCTCCGCAGGCCAGAGTCTGCAGCAGGCGGCGCGTCATGTGGCCCTGAGTGGCAAGGCGGCAACCGGGCTCAACACCTTCCTGCTCTGCGTGGACCGGTTGCGCGCCACTGCAGAGGCCGTACCGCTGGCCGAACTGGTTTCTGCCATGCTGGAGGAGAGCGGGCTGGTGCAGCATTATCGCCAGGAGCGTGAGGGCGCAGACCGGGTGGAAAACCTCGAGGAACTGGTGGCTGCCGCGTCAGGATTCGAGAACGACAGTGAACTTTCAGACCTTGCGGCTTTCTTGTCCCACGCCAGTCTCGAAGCCGGAGAGCACGAAGCGGCACCGGGTGCCGATGCATTGCAGCTGATGACGGTACATGCCGCCAAGGGCCTGGAATTTCAGGCGGTGTTTGTGTGCGGCCTGGAAGAAGGACTGTTTCCCCATGAGAATGCATTGTCCGAGGCCGACGGCCTGGAAGAAGAGCGACGCCTGATGTATGTGGCAATTACCCGGGCGCGACAGCGCTTGTACCTCACCCGGGCGGAAAGCCGGATGCTGCACGGTCAGGTGCGTTACGGGCTGCGCTCCCGTTTCATTGACGAGATTCCGGAATCCTTGTGCCGTTGGTTGTCGACGGCCCAGCCGGCCTGGAAGAGTTCGGACCGTTTTCTGACGGCCATGCCCAAGCGGGAGGCCACGACGCCAGCCCGGTCTGAAGAGCGCCCCTTCGCAAACCAGCCGTTTCGCATCGGTCAGTCGGTCAGCCATGCCAAATTCGGTGCCGGTGTGGTGCTGAAGTGCGAGGGCAGCGGGGGCGATGCCCGGGTGCAGGTCAATTTCCGGGACGCGGGCGTTAAATGGCTGGCGCTTGGGTTTGCCCGACTGACCCCCTCCTGACTTCTGGTAGAATGCTGGGGTCGCGAGTGAAGGGTTTGAGGAACGAATGATGATCAGGACGATGATTGTGGTATTGCTGGTGATGCTCTCACCGGTAACATGGGCCCTGCAGGGCGACCCGCAGAAAGGAAAGATCATTGCGGATTCGGTCTGTTTTGCCTGCCATGGCGCCGATGGCGTCAGCCCCATTGCCACCCAGCCCCACCTTGCGGCCCAGCAGCCCGATTACATCATCAAGCAGCTCAACAACATGAAGTCCGTCAATGGGGCGCCACCGTTACGCAACAACCCGATCATGTCCGGCGTGGTGGGGATGATGTCAGAAGAGG
>JAJZHC010000086.1 GCA_021804705.1 Pseudomonadota bacterium | reverse complement strand
GCGCTATGCCCAACAGTACCCCCGGGGGGACTATCGCGTCCGCCTGTGCTATGGCCGTGGGGGCACGGTGCATCTGGAGGGTTTTCCCATCTCGCCCAATCCTGCGCTGACGGTGTCCGTCACCCTGGCGCGCACGCCCGTCTCTTCCCTCAACCTGCTTCTGCAGCATAAAACCACGCAGCGCGGCCTCTATGAACACCATGTGCAGGCTGCCCTGCCCGGTCATTACGATGTGCTGTTGTGGAACGAACGCGGTGAAGTCACTGAATTTACGCGCGGCAACCTGGTATTGGAACAAAATGAAGTGTTCTACACGCCACCCCAGGAATGCGGTCTGCTCCCTGGGGTCTATCGCCAACAACTGCTCGATGAAGGACAGCTCGTGGAAAGGGTCATCACCCTGTCGGACCTGGTCACGGCCGAAACACTGTGGTTCGTGAATAGCGTGCGCGGTTGGGTTGCGGTACAGTTACCCCCCGGCGCCATAGAGCAAGCCATTCTGGATTTTCAATCATGAGGTATGACATGCGTTGGTTGCAGGGTTTTCTGATTTCGGTATCGTTGTTGGCAATGAGTCCACTTCAGGCCGAAGACGTGGTGCGCCTGGGTAATCTCAAGCTTGCGCACTTTGGCGCGGTGGGCTACATCAAGGAAATCGCCCCCAAATGCGGCCTCAAGGTGGAAGAACGCCTGTTCGCCAAAGGCCCGGACATCATGCAAGCCATGATTGCAGATGAACTTGACGTGGGCGCCACAGCTTCAGAAGCCGCCATTTCGGGACGTGCCAATGGAGTGCCCATTGTCATTGTGGCTGGATTTGCCCGTGGAGGCGCCCGCTTGCTTAGCAGGACCGACCTTCACCTCAAAACCATCGAAAGCCTCAAATCCAGAAAAGTAGGCGTGACCCGCGGCGGCATCCAGGAAGTATTGCTGGTGGCTGAACTCGCCCAACATAAAATGACCTGGTCCGATCAGCCTGGCAAGGATGTTCAGCTGATCTACCTGGCCTACCCCGACCTCAACCAGGCCCTGATGCAAAAGAACGTCGATGCCATCATGCAAAGCGAGCCCTATTCTTCCCAGGCGCTGGCTCAGGGCTGGGGTACAGAGATGATGAAACCCTACGATACGCCCATTGGCGAACCCATCCGCACGCTGGTCATGACGGAGAAGTTTTATGCCAACAAGCCCCTGGCGCAAAAGTTCATGCAATGCTTCGTGCTCGCAACCAAGACCTTCATCGACCACCCGCAGCTGGCCGAGAAATATGTGCGCGATGCCATTTTCAAACATCAGCTTTCGAGAGAGGAATTTCAGGCCGCCATGGCCAATTCGCCCTATTCCTACAACATTACGCCAGAACATATCCAGCGTACTGCAGACACCATGTTCAAATATGGCATCGGCAAGATGTCGGCCCCACCTGTGGCGCGTGACTTCGTTAAAACCGACCTGCTGGAAGCCGCGAAGAATACCTTGGGCATCAAACCATGACGGAAGGTTCGCAACGCTTCAAGGGGGTTCTGCTGATACTGGCAATACTGGGATTGTGGGAGACTGTGGGCCTGTTGGGTTGGGTCAATGCCAAAGTGCTTCCACCCCCTCACGCCGTGGCCATCAAATGGTGGGAATACCTCGCACCGCAACAGCCTTACGATCCCGATTCGGGTAGTCGTCTAACCTGGTTGCTATCCGGAGAGTTGATTCAGGACGCCATGGGCAGCCTGTATCGGGTTCTGGCGGGATTTATTATGGGCACCTTGCTGGCACTGCCTATGGGCCTGCTGATGGGTGCAAGCCGCCAAATCCACCAGTTGTGCAACCCGCTCCTGCAAATCCTGCGCCCCATCCCGCCAATTGCCTATATTCCCCTGTCCATCCTGTGGTTTGGCCTGGGTAATCCGCCCGCCATCTTTTTGATTGCCATCGGCGCGTTTTTTCCCGTCCTGATGAACACCATCGCAGGCGTGCAGGCAGTGGACGGTATTTTTCTGCGCGCTGCACGAAATCTGGGTGCATCGCGCAGTACCATTTTTCTGCGTGTGATTTTGCCGGCTTCAACGCCCTACATCCTGACCGGGATGCGCATTGGCATTGGCACGGCCTTCATCGTGGTCATCGTGGCCGAGATGATTGCCGTTAATAATGGCCTGGGGTTTCGCATTCTTGAAGCCCGCGAATATTTCTGGTCCGACAAAATCATTGCCGGCATGTTGACCATCGGCCTCATCGGCCTGGCCATTGATCAGGCCATGAGCCTGCTCAACAACCACCTGTTGCGGTGGCACCGCGGCCTGGAGCACTGAACCCATGGATTCGAGCATCGTCATCTCGGGCGTCAACAAGACTTTCCCGACTCCCCATGGTGTTGTGGTGGCCCTGCAGGACATCAACCTTGAGATCAGGAAAGGCGAATTTGTCTGCCTGCTGGGACCCTCGGGGTGCGGCAAATCCACGCTGCTCAATGCCGTTGCGGGTTTCTCCCTGCCCAGCCAGGGCTTGATCAAGGTCAACGGCCAGGCAGTCACCCAGCCAGGGCCGGACCGTGGCATGGTCTTCCAGGAATATGCGCTTTTTCCCTGGATGACCGTGGCACAGAACGTGGGATTTGGTCTTGAGATCAAGAAACTGCCCAAAGCCGACATCCGCAGCAGGGTCGATGCGTTGTTGAAACTGTTGAAACTTTCCGAGTTTTCCGAACGCTTCCCCAGGGACCTTTCCGGGGGCATGCGCCAGCGCGTGGCCATTGCCCGGATTCTCGCACTGGATTCACCCATCCTGTTAATGGACGAACCCTTCGGCGCGCTCGATGCGCTCACACGCCGCTCCTTGCAGGACGAGCTTCTGCGCATCTGGTCTGAATTGGGCAAGACGGTGCTGTTCGTAACCCATAGCATCGAAGAGTCCATTTTCCTCGCAGACCGCATCGTGGTCATGACGTATCGCCCAGGCACGATTAAACAGGACATTCGCGTCACCCTGCCTCGACCACGCGATTCGGCCTCTCCCGAGTTCAATAAGCTCAAGCGCGACCTGTCCGAACTCGTTTCTTCCGAGCAGGCGCGCCATGAAGATGCTGAACGACGCGCCCTGACCACGGACTGAACCATGAGCGCCACCTGGGAACCGCTGATCCTGACCGTTGCCCCCAACGGTGCCTTCAAAACCCATCAGGATCATCCACAAGTGCCCTTGAGTGCCAAAGAACTGGCCGAGACGGCAAAATCCTGCCTCAGGGCCGAAGCCAGCATGATCCACCTGCACGTGCGCGATGCCGCTGGCCGCCATCTTCTGGATGCAACGGCATACCGGGATGCAACGGCGGCCATCCGCAAGGCAGTGGGAGATGAACTCGTCATCCAGATTACCTCGGAAGCTGCCCGCATCTACTCACCCGAAGTGCAAATGGCAGTGATACGGGAAGTGCGCCCCGAGGCGGTTTCTGTAGCCATTCGCGAACTCATTCCAGATGAGGCATCAGAAGTGCTGGCCGCGCCATTCTTTGAATGGTTGCACCAGGAAGGCATCATGGCGCAGATCATCCTGTACTCGGCTGATGAACTGGCGCGCTATCAGGCGTTGTGCCAGCGCGGGGTATTGCCTCCATCACGCGATTTTTTGTTGTTTGTGCTGGGCCGCTACAGTAACGGACAGCAAAGCGACCCGCGCGACCTGCTGCCTTTCCTGCAGACGCTCACCGTACCATCACCCTGGGCCGTTTGTGCGTTCGGTTCAATGGAAAGCGCCTGTCTTACGGCCGCCGCGGCGCTGTCGGGGCATGTGCGCACGGGGTTTGAAAACAACCTGCAACTGCCCGATGGCCGTACGGCACGGGACAACGCCGAACTGGTGTCGCTGGCGGCAGAAAACGCACGCCGCCTGGGGCGTTCACTTGCCCAGGCACGACAGATCAGGGAAATGTTTGCCTAGTGCATCATGTCGTGGTGCATCGCTTTTCCCATCGGTTCTTCTGCCATGACGGGTTGGACCGGAAGCGCCACTTCCACCTCGCCGGAACGTTCGAATTTCAGCTTCATGGAAAGCGACTGGCCTTCCTGCAACGGTTGCTTCAAATCTTCCAGCATCAAGTGCAGCCCCCCCGGTTTCAAGACGATGCGGCCGTGGGCAGGAATTTCCAGACTCTTTTCATGCTGCATGTGGGCCATGCCCTGCTCCATCTGGCTGCTATGCAGGACTACCCTGTGCGCTACGGGACTTGAAGCGAACACCAGACGGTCAGAAACATCCCCGTTATTCTCGATGATGAGATAGGCAGCCCCCACTGTCTGACCAGGTACTGTAGCCCGCGCATAAACACCGTCAATCACCAGCGCTTGCTGCCGTACTGGCTCGGCTTGCACAACACCTGACATGGCCCCGCACAACAGCAAGGCCGCGCCAGTCATTACGAAATATCGCTTCATGAAGCCTCTCCTGATGTAATCATGGGTGAGATAACAAGGGGGTGATCGTCTTGTCCAGGGTTGCCTCGTCGATGCCTGCATCACCATCCCAGGCATCGCGGCGCAATATGCCCTTGCGATCGATGACAAAAGACAGCGGAATACGCCAGATCCGCCCGTAACCCTTGACCTTGGCATCACGAATCCAGGCACCGGGAAAACTGTAGCCCTTCATGATGTCGCGCGCCTTTTGCAGGTCTTCGGCATCGTCCATGCTGATGGCGATGAGCTCAAGCCCTTCCTGGTGATGCTTTTGATAGTAACGCTCCATGGCCGGCATCTCTTCCCGGCAAGGCACACACCAGCTTGCCCAAAAATGCAGCAAAACCACCTTGCCAGAGCCCTCACTGATGCCAAAGGGTTGGCCGTTCAACAAATGGATTTCGTACCCGGGTGCCGGCGCCCCTTCCTCGATAGCTCGCGCCGGTGTGCAAATCACTGCTGCCAGGGCCAGGACCACAAGCAAGGCTGGCACCCCATTCAAACCCTTCATTTGCAGCCTCCTTAAAAACTGTAGGTCAGTCCGGCGCTGACGATCTGGTTGGGTACCAGCTGGATGCCGTTGACTTCCCGCACCAGTGGCAAGTACAGCAGCGCGTTGACCTGAAGGTTTTTGGTCAGATTGTAGAGTGCCCCAGGGGATAGATACAGTGTTTTCGATCCGCTGTTGACCGGATCACTTTGGCTGCCCGAATCTGCATTGCGCACCGTGCCATTGATCTGCAAAAGCGGAATCAGGTCTTCATCATAAGGATTGGCATCGTAATGCATTCCCAGAACCAGTTGCAGGCTATTACCAGGACGATAGCCATCACGCGTGGCCACCGCACTGCGCAGCATCCCCTGTGCGTACCAGCCCCAGGTGCGCTCCTGTCCTACCTGGTACCCGCCCAGAAGCAAATCCGTGCTGCCGGTGCCGGGTTGGGTATCACGATCAAAACCCGATGCCGTGTAGGTTCCCGTGGGCAGCTTCAGACCAAAAATCAGCCCGCTGGACATGTCAGGAGAAAATCCGGTGTACATGCCCATGATCCGCACATCCGAGAGGGTGTTGACCCTGTGGTTGACCACATCAGGAGCTCCGCCGCCAAAATTGGTGTTGGTATCAAAACTTCTTTGCCAGTAGGGCACCATGGCCATGACGCCCCATTCATGGTTGAAAGTGTACTGCGCATTCAGATTGAGAAAATTGGTCTGGATATTCTGGTCCGGACTCTGGCTAAGAGGAATGCGGTGACTCCCCTGCATGGCGCTGTTCTGGTCAAGCAGCGTGTCCTGGATGTTGATGCTGCCACCGGCGGCACTGGGCAGGCCCAGCCCTGGCATGCCCACGTCGAACATGCCACAACCGCAGGCACAGGCATGAGCCTGCAATGGCTGGCCCGCTGCCAGCAGCATTACGAATATCAGGACGCCGTGAAGCCGGCAGTACGCGTTTTGCATGTACTACTCCCCCTCGCTTTGGATACCCATGGATCGTTTGCAAGGCAAACAACCTTGACGCGCTGTTCAGGTCAGCGCGGGGGAGCACGCGAGAGCGGCAGGAGAGCTGTTTCATGTTCATGTCCGATGCGCGGACGCTCGGCAATGAAAGTGGACCGGGATTCGGTGCTTGCGGCAAACCTTGGCACCGTGGTTGGCAGGTCTGCGGCAAGGCAACCGCACAGGGCGCAATGCTCGTGGTGTACAGCAGGGACTCCGGATGCCGGCGCGCTGTCAGCCAGATCTACCCA
>JAJZHC010000085.1 GCA_021804705.1 Pseudomonadota bacterium | reverse complement strand
TGCTGTCGATTTCTGCCTGGTATCTGCTCAAGGGCCAGGATGTGGAGTTTGCCAAGCGCAGCTTCCGTGTGGCCGCAGCCTTCGGCCTCGCTTCCGTGCTGTCGGTCATCGTCTTGGGTGACGAGTCGGGTTACACCGTGGGTGAAGCCCAGCAGACCAAGCTTGCCGCCATGGAAGCCATGTGGGAAACCGAGCCAGCACCAGCTTCTTTCAACCTGGTGGCCAGTCCCAACGAGGCTGCGGGCAAGAACAACTGGGCCGTGGAGATTCCCTGGGTCATGGGGCTGATCGGTACCCGATCCACTACCCGCGAAATCCCGGGAATTCATCAAATCAAGGACAAGAACCGCATCCGCATCCTGTCCGGAATGCAGGCCGTACAGGCGCTCGAGCAGTTGCGCCGTGATCCCCGGGATGCTGCTGCGAAGCAGAATTTTGAAGCGCATCAAGCAGACCTTGGTTTTGGTCTGCTGCTCAAGAAATATGTGGTGCACATGAATGAAGTCACACCTGAGATTCTGCAGAAAGCGGTGGATGACACGATTCCCCGCGTAGCCCCCATGTTCTGGGGTTTCCGCGCAATGGTGGGGCTTGCGGCACTCATGCTGGGGCTGTTCGTCTCGGCCTTTATCGGTACCCTGAAAACCCGTTGCGAAGATATGCGCTGGCTACTCAAGTGGGCCCTGTGGATGTTGCCGGCGCCCTGGCTGGCCTGCGAACTAGGGTGGTTTGTGGCGGAATACGGCCGTCAGCCCTGGACCATCTACGGCGTCTTGCCAACGCACCTGTCCGTGTCCACCCTGACGCCTGGAAACCTGTACGGATCGCTGGCAGGTTTTGTGGGGTTTTATACCCTGTTGCTGGTGGTGGAGATGTTTCTGATGGTCAAATTTGCGCGTCTGGGGCCCGGCAGCCTTGGTACGGGACGCTATCGCAACGAACCGTCAACGATCCACCCGACCGCTGCTTAACCTGACGAGGAATGCAATCATGCTGGATTATCCAACACTCAAGATCATCTGGTGGCTTCTGGTAGGCATATTGCTGGTGGGATTTGCCGTCATGGATGGACACGACATGGGGGTAGGCACCCTGCTGCCTTTCGTGGGTCGCAACGACCTGGAACGGCGGGTGGTCATCAACACGGTGGGCCCGCACTGGGATGGCAACCAGGTCTGGTTCATCACGGGAGGCGGGGCCATTTTTGCTGCCTGGCCGCTCGTGTACGCCACGGCCTTTTCCGGATTCTACTGGGCCATGCTGGCGGTGCTGTGGGCGCTGTTTTTCAGGCCGGTCGGGTTTGACTACCGCAGCAAAATCCACGATGCCACCTGGCGCAGCACCTGGGATTGGGGCCTGTTCGTCGGGGGGGCCGTGCCGCCACTGATTTTTGGCGTGGCCTTTGGCAACCTGCTGCAGGGAGTGCCTTTCGGCTTTGACGACAGCCTCGTTTCCACCTACACCGGCTCGTTCTGGCAACTGCTCAACCCCTTTGCACTACTGGCGGGTGTGGTCAGCTCTGCCATGATCACCTTTCACGGTGCCGTCTACCTCGCGCATCGCACCGAAGGCATCATCCAGCAACGCGCCCAGCGGGCAGGGCTCTGGGCCGGAATCCTGATGCTCGTGGCATTCAGTGTTGCTGGCCTGTGGCTTGCCCGCAGCATTCCGGGCTATGTCATCACGTCGCTGGTGGATCCCGGTGCGCTGGCCAACCCTATGACCAAGACCGTGACGCGTGAGGCAGGGGCCTGGTTTGCCAATTACCACAAGGCGCCACTGACCCTGCTGGTTCCCGCGCTGGCTTATGCAGGGGCCCTGCTGGCCATGGCGTTGTTGTTGCGCGGGCGCACGGGCTGGGCCTTCGTGGCCTCGTCGGTAGCCATTGCGGGCATCATCGGGACCGCAGGTGCGGCCATGTTTCCATTCGTCATGCCGTCCTCCTCCATGCCCAATGCCAGCCTGACGGTATGGGACAGCGTATCGAGCAAGGGCACGCTGGGGATCATGCTGGTGGCCACCCTGATTTTCGTGCCCATTATCATCTTCTACACGTCCTGGGCGTACCGGGTCATGGCGGGCAAGGTTACAGTAGCCTATGTGCAGAAAAACGACCACTCGGCCTATTGACGTTAACGAGATCAGAAGGAGCGTGAAATGTGGTACTTTTCTTGGGTATTAGGCATCGGGTTTGCCGTGTTGCTGGCCATTCTCAATGCCATGTGGGGTGAAAATCAGGCGGCCCGGTCGCAAATGGGACAGTCTGACGACGATTGATAACTCTGGAGAGCAAATCATGGAAAAGAACGTGGGTGGCATCGATCGGGTACTGCGCGTCGTGGTAGGGGCAGCACTCATGGCCGCTACTGCAACGGGCAAGATTGGCGGGTGGGGCTGGATAGGCGTGCTGCCCCTGGCTACGGGGCTATTGGGTTTTTGCGGCGCTTACAAGCTGTTCGGGCTCTCCACCTGTCCGCTGAAGAAGTCCTGAGCGTTACACAAAGCGGGCGATGAAGGCCCGCTCCAGTCCGGCAGGCAGCGGCATGCGCACTTCGTGCCCGCTGCCGGGGGCAACCTCAACGGGCGCTCCTTCCTGATTCAGGAGTGTTTCCAGCTGAATTTCCAGGTTTCCGCTGGGGTGGATCACTTCCAGGCGGTCACCCCGGCTGAAACGGTTTTTGACGGCGATGCGGGCCATGCCCCCAGCGTCGTAACCCAACACATCACCCACATACAGGCTGCGTTCCGATTCCGAATGGCCGCGCAGGTAATTCTGGTAATCCTGGTCGGGATGACGCTCGTAAAACCCCGCGGTGTAGCCCCGATTGGCCAGCCCTTCCAGCGCACTCAGCAGGCGTGGGTCCAGTGGCCTGCCGGCGACTGCATCGTCAATGGCCTGGCGGTAGGACTGGCAGGTGCGCGCCACATAGTAGGCCGATTTGGTGCGCCCCTCGATCTTGAGGGAGTCCACGCCCATGGCCACCAGTTGCTGCACATGCTCGATGGCGCGCAGATCCTTTGAATTGAGGATGTAGGTGCCATGCTCGTCTTCCTCGATGGGCATGAGTTGGCCGGGGCGCATCGACTCTTCCAGAAGGTAAACATCCCCGGTGGCATTTTCTGCGGCTGGTTTGAGCTTGTAGTCCCAGCGACAGGAATTGGTGCAGGTGCCCTGATTGGGGTCGCGGTGGTTGAAGTAACCCGACAGCAGGCAGCGACCGGAATAGGCAATGCACAGGGCGCCGTGGACGAACACCTCCAGTTCCATGTCGGGACATTCCTGGCGGATTTCGGCCACTTCGTCCAGCGACAGTTCGCGCGAGAGGATGACGCGCGACACCCCCAGCTGTTTCCAGAACCGGATGGCGGCGTAGTTGACTGTATTGGCCTGCACCGACAGGTGAATGGGCATGTCCGGCCAGGTTTCACGCACCATCATGATCAGCCCGGGGTCAGCCATGATCAGGGCGTCAGGTTTGAGTGCCACCACGGGGGCCATGTCGGCAAGATAGGTTCGGACTTTGGCGTTATGGGGCAGCACATTGCTGACCAGATAAAACTGCTTGCCCAGTGCGTGCGCCCGCGCGATACCTGTCGCAAGCTGGTCGAGCTTGCCAAAATCGTTGTTGCGCACGCGCAGGCTATAGCGGGGCTGCCCTGCATAGATGGCATCCGCACCAAAGCGAAAGGCAGTCTCCAGCATGTCCAGCGTGCCCACGGGAGCCAGCAGTTCGGTAGGTCGGGTTTTAGTGGCCATGAGGCAGGTAATTCATGAGTTGTTGCGGTTCGTCGATGATGCCCAGAGCATGCCATTCCTCGGGTGGGCGGCCAGCCCCCAGATAACCGTAGCGCGCAATCACGCCGCCCATGCCAGCAGCCTGGGCCGCCTGCATGTCGCGCTCGTCGTCCCCCACGTAGAGGACGCGCTCGGGGATGAGCTCCATTTCGCGAGCGGCGCCCAACAGGGGGTCGGGATAGGGTTTGGGTTTTGCGTAGGTGTCGCCACTGACCACGCAGGCAGCGCGCTCGGCCAGGCCTAGTTGTGCCACCAGTGGATCCGTGAAACGGGCCAGCTTGTTGGTGACGATGCCCCAGGGCAGGCCGCGGGCCTCGAGGGTGTCCAGCAATTGCGGAATCCCCTCAAACAGCACGGTGTGGCGACACAGGTTATCCCGATAGAACTGCAGGAATTCGTCCCGCAGTTCTTCAAAATAAGGGTCACCGGGCTGCACGCCAAAGCCCACGTCCAGCAGTCCACGGGCGCCCTGAGAGGCGCGCGGGCGGATGCGTTCCAGCGTGACCGGGTCGCGTCCGTAGCGCAGCAGCAGCGTGTTGAGCGCATAGCCAAGGTCGGGTGCGGTATCTGCCAGAGTACCGTCAAGGTCAAACAAAATGCCCTGGATCACGTCGGTTGGCAGCGCACCAGGTAATTGACGCTGGTGTCCTGTCCCAAGGTATAGGTTTTGAGCAGCGGGTGATAGCTCATGCCCTTGAAGGCATTCACCTGCAGGCCGGCACTGCGTGCCAGGCGAGCCAGTTCGGAGGGCTTGATGAAACGGCCATAATCATGGGTGCCACGCGGCAGCAGCTTGAGGATGTATTCCGCGCCGATGATGGCCATGACGTAAGATTTGAGGTTGCGGTTGAGGGTGGAAAAAAACACATGTCCACCGGGTTTGAGCAGCGTCGCACAGGCTTTGATGGTGCTGGCCGGGTCAGGCACGTGTTCCAGCAGCTCCATGCAGGTCACCACGTCGAAACTGGCCGGGTACTCGGCAGCCATGGCCTCGGCGCTGACCAGACGGTAGTCCACCTGAAGTCCGCTCTCCAGGAGATGCAGTTGCGCCACGCTCAGGGATTTTTCAGCCAGGTCAATGCCCGTGACGTGTGCGCCCTGGCGCGCCATGGCCTCGGCGAGGATGCCCCCGCCGCAGCCCACGTCCAGAACCCGTTTGCCTTGTAGTCCCACAGAGGCATCAATCCACTCCAGGCGGAGTGGATTGATGTCGTGCAGCGGTTTGAACTCGCTGTGGGGATCCCACCAGCGGTGGGCCAGTGCGCTGAACTTGGCGAGTTCAGCGGGATCCTGGTTACTCCTTGTCAAACCAGATGTCCGCGCGGCGGTTCTTGGCGCGGCCTTCCTTGGTCTTGTTGCTGGCTACCGGATCAAGTTCACCATGTCCTTCGGTGTGGATCTTGGAAGCAGGCACACCCTTGCTGACCAGATAGGCCTTGACGGCTTCGGCGCGGCGCTCGGAGAGTTTCTGGTTGTAGGTTTTCGAGCCAATGGAGTCGGTGTTGCCGACCACCTTGATCCTGGCGATCCCGACCGCGCCACCTTCAAAATTGGTGCGTTTCAATTCACGGTCGATGGCCGTTTTACCTTCCGGCTTCAGCACGGACTTGTCAAAGTCAAACAGGGCATCGGCCGAGAGGGTGATGTCCGGAGCCTTGGCCGCAGGGGCTGGTGCAGGCTCGGCCTTGGCGATCGGAGCAGGCGGAGGCGGAGGCATCATTGGAGCGGGTTCGGCGGCCTTGGGTGCGGCCTGACCACATTCGGTAGTGGGTTGAGTGGAGAGGTCGTTGGACCCCGTTCCCCAGCATTCGCCAAAATTGTTGTGCACCACCGTGCTGTCGCTGGAATGGACGATGGCGGGATAGGTCATGTCGGCAGCCAGGACGGCGGAGGAAAGTGCCAAGCTGGAAATCGCCAGACCGAGGCTCAAGGTCAGAGTGGATTGTTTTTGGTTCTTATTGGGCTCAAGGGGCTTCATGTTTTTCTCCTTAGGAGGGTGGCTGTCAGGGCTAACGCAGGTCATAAACGCTGCTTGGGGTCTGATTATAAAGGATTATGAAACCTTCTGGTTGTGTTAAGATTTCATGATTTGATTCTTCATCAATCGGCTAGCTGCTGCAGCGTAACCTAATGACTCTATTCGCCAAGGAAACACTCCCCGTCAGTCTTGAAGACGAAATGCGTCGTTCCTACCTGGAATACGCCATGAGTGTCATCGTGGGACGTGCCCTGCCAGACGTTCGCGATGGTCTCAAGCCCGTACACCGGCGCGTGCTGTTTGCCATGCACGAGCTTTCCAACGATTACAACAAACCTTACAAGAAATCGGCGCGTATCGTCGGGGACGTCATCGGTAAATACCATCCCCATGGCGACACGGCAGTTTATGATGCCATCGTACG
>JAJZHC010000084.1 GCA_021804705.1 Pseudomonadota bacterium | reverse complement strand
CCAGGTCACCCTTGTCTTCAAGCAAGTCCACGGGCTTGCTGCTTTCCTGGGCAGAAAAATGCTGGAGCAATTTGAGGCTTCGCAGATCGGCGCCGTCCGTATCGATCACCGCATCTACCACATCGGTGGTCACCCTCACGCGCTGGCCCTGTTGTAAGCCCTCCCCATGGGGCGTGGCCGTTGCAGACGCAGAAGGAACAGCGGTCTCAACCCTGGCGCTGGGTGTGGGGGTAGGTACCGTGGCAGAAGAAGCTGTCCCGCCAGGAACCGAGGCCATCGTTGGGGGTGGGGTCGTGGCTTGGAACGACTCGCGCTGGTGTGTCTGCCAGGCATCCCATAACATGAAGCTGGAAGCCGTAAATATAGCGAGCGGAATGATGCGTTGCAGGTTCATGAAAATTCTCAGGGTACGGGATCATAACCGCCGGGATGCCAGGGATGGCAACGGCACAGTCGCCTCAAGGCCAGGGATCCGCCATGAGCAAGACCGTGGCGACCAATAGCTTCATGGGCGTAATGGGAACAGCTGGGTTCAAAACGACAGGACCGGCCCAACAAGGGGCTCAAGCCAAGTTGGTAGGCGCGGATGAGAATTTGAATGAATCGCGACATTTCTGAACGCTCTGAGCCAGTATCTCAAATTCTGTCGAGAGTAAAACGAACGTGCCTGGCATGAACTTCTTCTTGTGGAGGATAACCACATCCAGTCCTGCAAGCCGGTCCACGTATCGCCGAAACAACTCGCGGCACACCCGTTTCATGTAATTTCGCCCGACGGCCGTTGGGCAAACTTTGCGGCCCACGACCAGTCCCAGGCGGGCATAAGGCAGGCCATTAGGGCGTGCCATCATGCGCAAATGATCTCCTGAACGTCCACAGCGTCCATTCAGGACGGCCTGGAAATCGCGGCTATCGGAAAGCTTTCCGAAAGCAGGCGGTTTCAGGGAACAGCCTTAAACGGCGAGGCGAGCCCGGCCGCGCGCCCGACGTGCGTTGATGATGGCACGACCCCCACGGGTCTTCATCCGCACCCGAAACCCGTGCGTGCGCTTGCGCTTGGTCACTGACGGCTGGTATGTACGCTTCATGATTGAACTCTCGAACCAAATGACAGAACCGGCGATTTAACCCTGAAACGCCTTCTGGAGTCAAGAAAAATATATCCACAAGGCAGCAAAATGACAGTGGATAAGTTATTCATGGAGGACTAGAATTGCTGGTGGATAAGTATTACGCTCCCTCCCAAAGAATTATAAATAACCATAATAATCAGTGCACTAAAATATGAATGACTTTTGGGGTGAAACACTCGACCAAATCCGCTCCGAGCTTCCGGAGCAACAATTCACGACCTGGATCAAACCATTACAAGCGGAAATGGGCGATGGCATCGTCACGCTGTCGGCGCCCAACCGGTTCATCCTGCAGTGGGTCAAGGATCGCTACCTGTCACGCATCGAAAGCATGGCGCGACACAACGGCATTCACGCCATCAAACTGGTTCAACGCAACGAAGCGCCGCCTTCCAACAACGAGAAAGCCGCTCACGCGTATGCTGAGCCCCTCGAGGAGACCCCAAGGCAAGCGGACAACAGACACCGCCTCAACCCAAACTTTACCTTTTCAACGTTCATCGGCGGTAAAGCCAACCAACTGGCAAGAGCGGCCGCACTTCAGGTCGCTGAAAACCCCGGCGCCGCCTATAACCCCCTGTTTGTCTATGGCGGTGTGGGATTGGGAAAAACGCATCTGATCCAGGCCATTGGCAACCAGATCCTGGAACGGCAACCCAACGCCAAGGTGCGCTACATGCACGCTGAAAAATATGTCTCGGATGTGGTTCGGGCATACCAGCACAAGTCGTTCGACAGTTTCAAGCGCTATTACCACTCGCTTGATCTGTTGATGATTGACGACATTCAGTTCTTTGGGGGCAAGGCCCGAACGCAGGAAGAGTTCTTTTTTGCGTTCAATGCCCTGGTAGAGTCACACCGACAAGTCATCATCACCTGCGACAGTTTCCCAAAGGAAATTGCCGGCATGGAAGAACGGCTCATTTCCAGGTTTGGCTGGGGATTGACCGTTGCCATCGAGCCCCCAGAGCTGGAAATGCGTGTGGCCATCCTGATCAATAAAGCCCGCCTGGAGGGCCTCGCCCTCGACGAGAACGTCGCGTTCTTCATCGCCAAACACATCCGCTCCAATGTGCGCGAACTGGAAGGGGCGCTAAAACGTGTCCAGGCCTACGCGCGCTTCACGGGAAACGCCATTACCCTGCAATCGGCAAGGGAATCGCTCAAGGACTTGCTGGCGCTGCAACACCGGCAGATTTCCATTGAAAACATCCAGAAAACCGTGGCCGACTATTACAAGATCAAAGTAGGCGACATGTTCTCCAAAAAGCGCACCCGCGCCCTGGCAAGACCGCGTCAAATGGCCATGGCCCTGGCCAAGGACATCACCAACCTCAGCCTTCCGGACATCGGTGAAGCCTTTGGGGGACGAGACCACACGACAGTGCTGCATGCCTGCAGAAAAATGCAGGAACTTTGCGAAAACGACAACACCATTCAGCGGGACTTTCTTGCGCTTCAGCAGATTCTCAACGGTTGATAAGTCTGATGATAACCTTGGGATACTTTGGGGACGGTTTGTGGATAAATCGGGCAATACAAAAAAAAGAAAACTTATCCACAATTCGTTCAAATAATATACCGTCGTTACCCCAAGCGATGGCCGATACGCAATATAATGTTTCGCTAGGGATTTTCCGGTTGTTCCACTGCAAGAGCCCAGCTCTAATCTATTAACTATCAGGTTTATTTCATGATCATCATTAAGACCCAACGTGAAAAATTACTGGAACCACTGCAGTCCGTGATTGGTATCGTTGAACGTCGACACACGCTGCCCATTTTGTCCAATGTGTTGATTCAGTCATCAGGAAACGAACTGGCGTTGACTGCAACCGATCTGGAAGTGCAGATTCGCACCAAAACCAGTGTTGAGGAAAGCCGCGAGGCGCAGTCGGTCACGCTGTCAGCCCGCAAGCTTTATGACATCCTCAGAAGCCTGCCGGGCGAATCGACCGTCGCGCTGGAGTCAAAAGAAAACCGCTTGACCGTAAAAGCCGGAAAAAGCCGCTTCAGTTTGCAGACACTGGCGGGGCAGGACTTTCCAACGGTGGCTCCCAGCGGCGATCAGGGGGTTGTACTCAAACTGGCACAGAAAAACCTGAAGGCTCTTTTGGAGCGTGTGCAATATGCCATGGCGCAACAGGATGTGCGGTATTACCTGAATGGAACGCTGTTGAGCGTCAGCGGTAACCAGTTGACACTGGTGGCCACGGACGGACACCGTCTGAGCTACACCACCGAAACGCTGGCGGAAGCGTACGACAAGGCCGAAGTCATTCTTCCCAGAAAATCCGTATCGGAACTCATCAAGTTGCTGGCACCGACGGATGAGCCCGTGACGGTGACACTGCGAGCAAACCAGGCAGAATTCGTTTTCGGTTCGATCGAACTGCTGTCCAAGGTCATTGACGGAAAATTTCCGGATTACACCCGGGTCATTCCCACCGCCTACAACAAACACCTGACGCTCAATCGTATGGACCTGCTGCAGGCACTGCAGCGCGCAGCCATTCTGTCCAACGACAAGATTCACGGTGTGCGATTGCTGCTATCGAAAAACAACCTTGCTGTGGTTTGTACCAACAACGAACAGGAAGAAGCCCAGGAAGACCTGGATGTTGAGTACAACCAGGAGGCCATCGATATCGGGTTCAACATCACCTATCTCATGGATGTGATGAACCATCTGACATCCGAAACGGTGGTTTGTTCGTTTGGCGATGCCAACAGCAGTGTCCTCATCACCGTCCCTGGAGCTGAAGACCGCTTCAAATACGTCGTCATGCCAATGCGCATCTGACCCTATCAAAACCCGTGAGCAGCACCCTTCAGGAAACAAACAGCGTGGAACAAACCAGCACGACACCAGAAAGCTACACCTCCGAAAACATCAAGGTTCTCAAAGGGCTTGAAGCGGTCAGAAAGCGTCCCGGGATGTACATTGGCGACACCAGCGACGGGACGGGATTACACCACATGGTGTTTGAAGTCGTGGACAACGCCATTGACGAAGCCCTTGCCGGCTATTGCAATGAAATCAACGTTGTCATCCACCTTGATAATTCCATTACGGTGACGGATAACGGTCGCGGCATTCCTACGGACATCCACCCCGAGGAAGGGCGTTCTGCAGCCGAAGTCATCATGACGGTGTTGCATGCGGGCGGCAAGTTTGACGGCAACAGCTACAAGATTTCCGGAGGGCTGCATGGCGTGGGGGTTTCGGTGGTCAATGCCCTGTCTTCATGGCTCAGGCTGACTATTCATCGTGATGGCATGATCAACCAGATGGAGTTTCGTCATGGCGATGCCGTAGCCCCTCTGGCTGTGACGGGAGAAACCAACAAGCGCGGGACGGAAGTTCACTTCATGCCTAGCACGGAGACGTTTGGAACCATCGAGTTCCACTACGATATCCTGGCCAAGCGCTTGCGTGAGCTGTCGTTTCTGAATAACGGCGTTAAAATCGTCCTGACGGATCAACGCAACGGCACCGAAGAAAATTTTTCCTTTGCTGGTGGCGTGCGCGGTTTCGTGGATTATCTTAATCGCAACAAATCCGTTTTGCACCCCACCATATTCCATGCCACAGGTGAAAAGGACGGTATTGGCGTAGAGGTTGCCATGCAATGGAATGACTCCTACCAGGAGTCTGTCCTGTGTTTTACCAACAACATTCCACAGCGCGATGGAGGTTCGCACCTGACGGCGCTGCGGGCGGCCATGACGCGCACGCTCAACCAGTACATCGAGCAAAACGAGCTGGCGAAGAAAGCCAAGGTGGAAACCACGGGTGATGATATGCGGGAAGGACTGATGTGCGTCCTCTCGGTCAAGGTGCCCGATCCCAAGTTTTCATCGCAGACCAAGGAAAAACTGGTTTCTTCAGAAGTGCGCCCGGTAGTGGATGAAGTGGTGGCAGAGAAGTTGAGTGAATTCCTTCTGGAAAAACCCAACGAAGCCAAAATCATCGTCGGCAAAATCATTGAAGCCGCGCGTGCCCGTGAAGCCGCCAGGAAGGCGCGCGAGATGACCCGCCGCAAGGGCGCCCTGGACGGTCTGGGACTGCCGGGCAAGCTGGCTGATTGTCAGGAAAAGGATCCCGCGTTGTGCGAGCTCTATCTGGTGGAAGGAGATTCTGCAGGGGGCTCGGCAAAACAGGGTCGCGACAGAAAATTCCAGGCCATCCTGCCGCTGAAGGGAAAAATCCTCAATGTGGAGCGCGCGCGTTTTGACAAGCTCGTCTCCTCACAGGAAATCGTCACCCTGATAACCGCGCTGGGAACAGGTATCGGCAAGGACGAGTATTCGCCAGAAAAATTGCGCTACCACCGCATCATCATCATGACGGATGCAGACGTGGACGGCTCGCACATCCGCACGCTATTGCTGACATTTTTCTATCGCCAGATGCCAGAACTGGTGGAGCGCGGACACATCTACATTGCCCAACCTCCGCTCTACAAGGTCAAGCACGGCAAGAGCGAGCAATACGTCAAGGACGACTTTGAACTGAACCAATACCTGCTGTCCCAGGCGCTCAACGGAGCAGAACTCAGGAGCGGTGAAACGGTGGTCAGTGGCCCTGCCCTTGAAAGTGTCGCGCGCGAATACCTGCTCGCCGAAGCGGTAATTGATCGCATTGGTCGCGTCATCGAGCCCTTGGTATTGAATGCGTTGCTGCAAAACCCCATTGAAAACCTGGACAGCCTGGAGACAGCCCAACAAATGGCAGACCAGTTGCAACAGCATCTGGCAACAGCAGGAATACAGGTCACTGCACAACCCGATGAGCGTCATGGCGGGTTCAAGCTCGTGATCGTGCGTACCACCCACGGCAACATCCACGCCAGTACGCTGGATCATGATTTCCTTGGCACGGGAGACTACGAGCAGATCAAAAAAACGGCACGCGTACTGCAGGGGTTGATCGGCAAGGATTCCGTCATTGCCCGGGGCGAGCGGAAGCTGGCCGTCACGACCTTTCAGGAAGCGCTGGCCTGGCTGCTGGGTGAAGTCCGAAAATCCATGGGTATCCAGCGCTACAAGGGTCTGGGTGAGATGAACCCCGAGCAATTGTGGGAAACCACCATGGATCCGAATACGCGTCGATTATTGCGGGTACAGATCGAGGATGCCATTCGCTCGGATGAGGTGTTT
>JAJZHC010000005.1 GCA_021804705.1 Pseudomonadota bacterium | reverse complement strand
TGGCTAGAGCGCGTACGGTGCGGGCAATGTTGAAGGCGCCGCCCCAGCCGGTGTCGGCATCCACCAACAAGGGCAGGGCTGAGGCGTCGGTGATGCGGCGCACATCGATGAGTACGTCTTCGAGGCTGCTGATGCCCAGATCCGGCATGCCCAGCGAATTGGCAGCAACGCCGCCTCCTGAAAGATAGATGGCCTTGTAGCCTGTAGCTTCGGCCATTCGAGCCGTATAGGCATTGATGGCGCCGATGAGCTGCAGGGGCTTTTCGGCGGCGACGGCCGCCTTGAGGCGGGACCCTGGTGATGGAAATGGTGACATGGGTTCTCCTGATCGAAACCGGGTTCAACAGAACCTTTTCCCCGGCGACCGAATGATGTTAAGGTGCTGCCTTCATCATGTCAAGTAACATATAACTTATATAAGATATAACACAGTGGACATTCCTGAAAAGCCCGTGATAGACTCGCATCAACATGGAGATGACATGAACATCCATTCGTCACCCAGCTTCAGACCGCTCTACGACCAGATCAAGATCCTGATCACGCAAAGCCTGATTGCGGGTGAATGGCGCCCGGGAGATGCCATTCCCAGCGAAATCGATCTGGCCGCACGCTTCAAGGTCAGTCAGGGTACCGTGCGCAAGGCCATCGATGAGCTGGCCGCAGAAAATATCCTGATTCGCCGTCAGGGCAAGGGCACCTTCGTGGCCAGCCACTCCCAGGAACGCGCCTCCACGCGTTTTCTGCGTATTGCCAGAGACGATGGCGTGGCCGAATACCCCACCAGCAGGCTTCTTTCCGTTACGCGCGAACGGGCACCCGAGGCCTCTGCCAGTCTGCTCGATCTGCGCACCGGCGCCAGCATTTTTTGTATCAAACGATTGCTGTCCTTCGAAGGCGTTCCGAGGATTCTGGACGAGATTCATGTGCCTGCTGCTTCCTTCAAGGGCCTGGATGACGCGATGATTCGTAATTATCCGGGTTCGCTGTACAGCTTCTTCGAATCACATTTCGGCATTGCCATGATTCGCGCCGAGGAACACATCAAAGCCGTCAAGGCAGGTCCAATTGAGGCAGAATTGCTGCATGTGCCCCAGGATCAACCACTGTTGCGCGTGGATCGGGTTGCATTCACGTATGGTGACCGTCCGGTGGAATGGCGCCGCGGTCTTTGCCATACCGAACGTTTTTCGTATGTTACCGAGATGAGTTAGGAGGGAGAACCCGTCATGGCCCCAATCGTCCCCAAGCCGAGACCCAAAAACCTCGATCTGCGCACCATCCGGTTACCGCTACCCGGGATCGTTTCCATTTTGCATCGGGCCAGCGGCGCGCTCCTGTTCCTGCTCGGCATACCCCTGATGCTGGCCGGCCTGCAGGTCTCGCTGCATTCCCGCGAAGGGTTTGCTGAGGTCGGCGTGTTGTTTGCACATCCTGCAGTCAAATTGCTGCTGTTGGCATTCATCTGGTCGTTTGCCCATCATTTCTGTGCCGGCATCCGCTTTTTGCTGCTGGACATTCACAAAGGCGTCAAAATCGAGCCGGCCCGCACCAGCAGCCTGTGGGTCATGATCGTCAGCCTGTTGCTCACCCTCGCTGCCGGAGTGGCGCTATGGTGAACCGCATTGTCGTAGGCGCGCATTACGGGCTGCGCGACTGGCTGTTGCAACGCATCAGCGCCATCGTCATGGCGCTCTACAGCGTGGCGTTCCTGCTGTGCTTCCTGCCTCGGCTTCCCCTGGATTTTGAAGAATGGCATGCCTGGTTTGCCCACCCCGTGGGAAAGATCGCCACGCTGCTGTTCATGCTGTCCTTGCTGTTGCATGCCTGGGTGGGCGTGCGTGACATCTTCATGGATTACATCAAACCTTTCGGGCTTCGCTTTAGCTTGCAGGTACTCGTGATCCTGTTGCTGCTGGTTTATGCCTTGTGGGCAGTCGCCCTTCTCTGGAGCATTTGAAATGGCCTTGTCCCGACAAATCTTCGATACCGTGATTGTGGGGGGAGGGGGCTCTGGTCTGCGTGCCGCCCTGCAACTGGCTGAAGCTGGCCACCATGTGGCGGTTTTCTCCAAGGTATTTCCCACCCGTTCGCACACCGTGGCAGCCCAGGGCGGCATTGGCGCCTCGTTGGGCAACATGCAGGAAGACCACTGGCTGTGGCACATGTACGACACCATCAAGGGGTCGGACTACCTGGGAGACCAGGACGCCATCGAGTTCATGTGCCGCAAGGCTGCGGAAGTGGTTTATGAACTCGAACATTTTGGCATGCCGTTTGACCGCAACCCGGACGGCACGATTTACCAGCGTCCTTTTGGCGGGCATTCTCAAAACTTTGGCGAAAGGCCCGTGCAACGCGCCTGCGCTGCGGCTGACCGCACCGGCCATGCCATGCTGCACACGCTCTATCAGCGCAACGTCCGGGCCCACTGCCAGTTTTTCGTGGAGTGGATGGCCCTTGACCTGATTCGCGATTACGAAGGTGTTGTCGTGGGGATTGTGGCGCTTGAGATGGAAACTGGCGAGGTCGTGATTTTCCAGGCCAAGTCCACCATCCTGGCTACCGGTGGCGCAGGGCGCATTTACCATTCCAGCACCAATGCCTTCATCAACACCGGAGACGGCCTGGGTATGGCCGCCCGCGCGGGCGTACCGCTGGAAGACATGGAGTTCTGGCAGTTTCACCCCACCGGGGTTGCCGGTGCTGGCGTGCTGATTACCGAAGGGGTGCGCGGCGAAGGTGGCATCCTGCTCAATTCCGAAGGTGAGCGCTTCATGGAACGCTATGCCCCTACCATGAAGGATCTTGCCAGCCGCGACGTGGTGTCCCGTGGCATTGACCAGGAAATCAAGGAAGGGCGGGGTGTCGGGCCCGAAAAAGACCATGTGCTGCTGAAGCTCGACCACCTTGGCGCCGAAGTCATCAACAAGCGCTTGCCGGGCATTCGGGAAATTGCCCTCAAGTTTGCCAATGTGGACCCCATTCGTGAGCCCATTCCAGTGGTACCTACCTGTCATTACCAGATGGGCGGCATTCCCACCAATTATTACGGGCAGGTGGTGGCGCCGCGTGGCGCCCTGGGCTCCAGTGAAGTCATTCCCGGTCTGTATGCCATCGGCGAATGCGCCTGCGTGTCGGTGCATGGCGCCAACCGCCTGGGCACCAATTCACTGCTTGATTTGCTGGTTTTCGGAAAATCTGCAGGCGATCACCTTTGCCAATGGTTGAAAAGCAATCCCCAGCATCGCGACCTGCCCCATGACGCCGCAGACCGTTCCATGGAACGGCTCTCACGCCTGGATAGCGCGCAGTCTGGAGAAAACATTACCGAAGTGGCCCAGGCCATGCGTCGCACCGTGCAGCACCATGCCGGGGTGTTTCGCACCGGCCCGCTGTTGCGGGAGGGGGTCGAGAAAATTCGCGAGGTGGCGCAACGCGCACGCAACACGGCCATCAAGGACAAAAGCCGGGTATTCAACACCGCACGCATCGAGGCGCTGGAGCTGGAAAATCTGGTCATCGTGGCTGAGGCTACCCTGGTGGCAGCCGAAGCCCGCACCGAAAGTCGTGGTGCCCAGGCGCGCGAGGATTTCAAGGATCGTGACGACAAGAACTGGCTCAAGCACAGCCTGTGGTACCTGGAGGGCAGCCGCCTGGACTATAAACCGGTCAACCTGCAGCCGCTGACGGTGGAATCCTTTGAACCTAAAGTACGCGTGTATTGATCAGGAGCCGGCAGATGAAATTCAGCATTTATCGATATAACCCTGAAAAAGACGACAAACCTTACATGCAGGACTACGAGGTGGAATTGCAGCACAGCGACCGCATGCTGCTCGACGCCATCCTGCGCATCAAGGCCATGGACGATTCCCTCGGGTTGCGCAAGTCTTGTCGCGAGGGCGTGTGCGGATCAGACGGCATGAACATCAATGGCAAAAACGGGCTGGCCTGCATCACGCCCCTGAAGGATCTCAAGGAACCAGTGATCTTGCGGCCCCTGCCGGGGTTGCCGGTGATTCGCGATCTGATCGTGGACATGAGCCAGTTCTTCAAGCAATACCATTCCATCAAGCCCTATCTCGTCAACGACAATCCGCCACCGCAAAAAGAGCGCCTGCAGTCACCTGAAGACCGGGAAGAGCTCAATGGCCTGTATGAGTGCGTGCTGTGCGCCTGCTGCAGCACTTCCTGTCCTTCCTTCTGGTGGAACCCCGACAAGTTTGTTGGGCCTGCCGCACTGCTGCAGGCCTATCGCTTCATTGCCGACACCCGTGACGACGCCACCAGTGAACGCCTGGACAACCTGGAAGACCCCTATCGCCTGTTCCGCTGTCACACCATCATGAACTGTGCCGATGTCTGTCCCAAGGGGCTCAATCCAACCGAGGCCATTGGCAAGATCAAGGAACAAATGGTCAAGCGGATGGTGTGAACCTGCCATGACAGCCACACTGACCCGTGAACAGGAACGACTCCGCTGGCGCAGCCGGCGGGGCCTTCTCGAAATGGATCTGATATTGCAACGCTTTCTGGATCAGCACCTGACCAGGCTCACCGAAACCGAAGTCCGGGCCTACGATGCGCTCCTGCAGTTGCCAGATAATGATTTTCTGGATCTGGCCATGGGCAGGAAGGGCCCGGATGACGCAGAACTGCTGCCGGTGCTGGAAAAAATTCGGCAATCCTGAATACCAGCGGGGAAGGCCCCGCAACGACTTTTATGGAGAATGAGCATGAATAGCAATGGCAAGGCGGTATTGACCTACGAAGGCGGAAAATCCATCGATCTGCCCATCTACTCCGGATCGATCGGACCTGACGTCATCGACATCCGCGCGTTGGGGCAAACCGGGATGTTTACCTACGATCCCGGGTTCCTTGCCACGGCAAGCTGCCAGTCTGCCATTACCTACATCGATGGTGACGCCGGCTTGCTGTATTACCGGGGTTACCCCATCGAGCAACTGGCTGAACATGCCGACTTCATGGAGGTTTGCTACCTGCTGCTCAATGGTGAGCTGCCCAACAAGTCACAGCGTGAAAGCTTTGAGAACAACATCCGGTGCCACACCATGGTGCATGATCAGCTCACCAATTTTTTCAAGGGATTTCGCCGCGATGCGCACCCCATGGCGGTGATGGTGGGTGTGGTGGGTGCGCTCTCGGCGTTTTACCATGATGCCCTCAACATCACCAATGCCGAGCACCGGGCCATTTCCGCCACCCGTCTGCTGGCCAAGGTGCCCACCATCGCAGCCATGTGCTATCGCTACAACACCGGCCTGCCATTCATGTACCCGCGCAATGATCTGAGCTACGCGGCCAACTTCCTGTACATGATGTTTGCCACCCCCTGCGAGGAATATGTCCCCAATCCGGTGCTGGTGAAGGCGTTTGACCGCATCCTCACCCTGCACGCCGATCACGAGCAGAACGCTTCCACTTCCACGGTGCGTCTTGCCGGTTCCAGCGGGGCCAACCCGTTTGCCTGTATCGCAGCAGGCATCGCGGCCCTGTGGGGGCCGGCGCATGGAGGGGCCAACGAAGCGGTGCTCAAACAACTGGGTGAAATGGGCGATGTATCCCAGGTGGGCAAGTACATTGCGCGCGCCAAGGACAAGAACGACAGCTTCCGCCTCATGGGGTTTGGTCATCGGGTCTACAAGAACATGGATCCGCGCGCCGGTGTGATGCGCAAGACCTGCCACGACGTGCTCAATGAACTGGGGCTTCATGATGACCCCATGTTCAAACTCGCTCTGGAGCTGGAACGCATCGCCCTGGAAGATGAGTACTTCATCTCCAAGAAACTGTATCCCAACGTGGATTTCTACTCCGGCATCGTCCTGCGTGCGCTGGGCATTCCCGTCAGCATGTTCACGGCCGTGTTTGCCCTGGGTCGAACGGTGGGCTGGATCACTCAGTGGAACGAAATGATCAGTGATCCGGAACAAAAGATCGGTCGCCCGCGTCAACTCTACGTTGGTCCGGCCAAACGCGACTGGGTTCCGCAAAGCAAGCGCGTTTAACGACAGTTAGGGGAGTGTCATCATGATGAAGGACGAGTTCGCCACGTCGTACCTGTTTGGCTCCAATGCGCCGTTTATCGAAGAGCAGTACGACTTGTACCTGCAGGACCCCGCTGCAGTCACGCCTGACTGGCGCGCGTATTTTGACGCCCTGCAAAAGACCGCAGGTGCCGTGGCGCACGATGTGGCGCATACCCCCATCATCGAATCCTTTGCGGCAATGGCGCGGCAGCCCCGCCCGGCAGTCACGGCCGCCGCCGAGCACACGCACCAGGTGGGCGTGCTGCAGCTCATCAACGCCTACCGTTTTCTCGGCAATCGCAATGCCAGCCTCGACCCACTCGAGCGCCATCCCCTACCGGTCGTTCCAGAGCTCGATCCCGCCCATTACGGGCTGAACGAAGCTGACATGGATGCCGAATTCGACACCGGTTCGCTGGTGGGTCCGTCCAGGGCCCGGCTGCGTGAGATTCTGGAGGCGCTGCGTACTACCTACTGCGGCCATGTGGGCGTGGAATACATGTACCTCACCAGTACGGATCAAAAGCGCTGGATTCAGAAGCGTTTTGAGGGAACGCGCTCGCACATCGAACTGGGCAGGGAGGATAAGATCCGCCTGCTACAGCACGTCACGGCAGCCGAGACGCTGGAGCGCTATCTGCACACCCGTTATGTGGGACAGAAACGATTTTCTCTGGAAGGTGGTGAATGCCTGATTCCCATCGTGAATGAAAGCATCCAGCGCGCGGGCGCCGCCGGGACCAGGGAAATCGTCATCGGCCTGGCCCACCGGGGCCGCCTGAATGTGCTCGTCAACTGTCTGGGAAAGATGCCCAAAGACCTGTTCTCCGAATTTGAAGGCAAGCATCCGGACGATCTTTCCTCGGGCGACGTCAAGTACCACCAGGGATTCTCTTCCGACATCCGTACGACGGGGGGGCCGGTACACCTGACCCTGGCGTTCAATCCTTCCCATCTGGAAATCGTCAATCCGGTGGTGGAAGGCTCGGTGCGGGCACGTCAGGACCGGCGTAACGACCATGAAGGGCGGGAAGTGCTGCCCATCCTGATTCACGGGGACTCGGCCTTTGCCGGCCAGGGCGTGGTCATGGAAACGCTCGCGCTGTCCCAGACCCGCGGCTACGCCACCGGTGGCACGCTGCATATCGTGGTCAACAACCAGATCGGTTTCACCACCTCCGATCCGCGCGACACGCGTTCCACCACCTACTGTTCCGACGTGGCCAAGATGATTGAGGCCCCGGTGTTCCATGTGAATGGCGACGATCCGGAAAGCGTGCTGCTGGTCACCCAGATTGCGCTGGATTACCGCAACACCTTTCATCGCGATGTGGTGATCGATCTCGTGTGCTATCGCCGTCTGGGTCACAACGAGCAGGATGAGCCGATGGTCACGCAGCCTTGGATGTACAAGAAGATCAATGCCCGTCCGACGACGCGCAAGCTCTATGCCGACCAGCTGGAAAACGCAGGGGTGTTGCCTGCCGGTGGCGGCGACAAGATGGTGCAGGACTATCGCGACGCCCTCGATGCTGGCGTATTGATGGACCAGACCGTGCTTCACGGCTACCAAAACCCCTTTACGGCCAACTGGGGCACCTACCAGAACAAGGACTGGCGCACGCCAGCCAAGACGGCGGTTCCTTTAAAGGTACTGAAACGTCTGGCAGAAAAACTCACCACGGTGCCTGAAGACTATAAGCTGCACCCCACCGTGCAGCGGGTCATCGACAACCGTCGCCTGATGGGCAAAGGCGAGCTGCCGCTGGATTGGGGCATGGGCGAAAACCTCGCCTATGCTGCCCTGCTGGACGATGGCTACGGCATCCGCCTGTCCGGACAGGATTGCGGACGTGGTACGTTTTCGCACCGTCATGCCGTGATTCACGACCAAAACCGGCAAAGCTGGGATTCTGGCACCTACATTCCCCTCCAGCACATTGCAGAAAACCAGCCTGCCTTCACCGTCATCGACTCCATCCTGTCCGAAGAGGCCGTGCTGGGCTTCGAATACGGCTACGCCACAGCCGAACCCCGCCAGATGGTGCTCTGGGAAGCCCAGTTTGGCGACTTCGCCAACGGCGCCCAGGTGGTGATTGACCAGTTCATCAGTTCGGGCGAAGCCAAATGGGGCAGGTTGTGCGGCCTGACCATGCTGCTGCCCCACGGTTATGAAGGGCAGGGTCCCGAGCATTCCTCGGCCCGGCTGGAACGCTACCTGCAGCTCTGTGCCGAATACAACATCCAGGTCTGTGTGCCCAGCACCCCCGCGCAGATTTTTCATCTGTTACGGCGTCAGATGATCCGGCCGCTGCGCAAGCCGCTCATCGTGATCACGCCGAAAAGCCTGTTGCGTCGGAAGGAAGCCACTTCCGATCTGCGCGAGCTGGCAAGCGGTACGTTCCAGAACGTCATTTCCGAAATCGAAGCGCTGCAGGATGACAAGGTACGGCGTGTCGTGGCCTGTAGCGGCAAGGTGTATTACGACATCGTGGCCGAGCGCAAGGTGCGCGGCATTGAGGACATTGCCGTGATTCGCCTGGAACAACTCTATCCCTTCCCCCACGCGGAATTCGCAGCCGAGATCAAGAAGTACCCCAAGGCCCACTCCGTGGTATGGGCCCAGGAAGAGCCGGGCAATCAGGGTGCCTGGCATCGCATCCAGCACTACCTGTCCCGCCATTTGCGGGAAGACCAGACGCTTTCCTACGCGCTGCGGCCCTCAGCGGCCTCACCGGCAGTGGGTTACCTGGCCAAACATAACGAACAACAAAAAGCGCTGATTAACGCGGCGTTGACCATTGCGTCCTGAGGACGCAGCACAAAAGGGAGTTAAGACATCATGCTGATCGAGGTGAAGGTTCCCCAGTTGTCCGAGTCCGTGGCCGAAGCCACCCTGCTGGGGTGGCATAAGAAGGTCGGCGAAGCCGTGGCGCGCGACGAAAACCTGATCGACATCGAAACCGACAAGGTGGTCATGGAACTGCCAGCACCCGCCGCAGGTGTTTTGGTGGACATCAAGAAGCTGGAAGGAGCGTTGGTGGTCAGTGGCGAAGTCATCGCCACCCTCGATACCGAGGCCAAAGCAACGGCCCAACCTGCTGCCACGCCCAAGGCTGCCGCCGCAGCTCCGACGGCGCCTGCAACGGCCAGTGCCAGTGCAGCAGGTGTGGCCATGCCCGCAGCACGCAAAATCCTTGCCGAGCATGCAGTGGACCCTTCGACCGTGGCAGGAACCGGCAAGGACGGGCGCGTCACCAAGGAAGACGCGCTCGCGCACCTGGCCCGTGCAACGGCCCCTGCAGCCTCCCGCGTCACGGCGCTCGACCAACCGAAAGTGGTCGTGCCTCTGGGCAATCGCCCCGAGCAGCGGGTGCCCATGACCCGGCTACGCGCACGGGTGGCTGAGCGCCTGGTGCAATCCCAGTCCACTGCGGCGATCCTCACGACCTTCAACGAAGTCAACATGCAGCCCGTGATGGATCTGCGCAGCAAATACAAGGACAAGTTCGAGAAGGAGCACGGGGTCAAACTGGGCTTCATGTCCTTTTTCGTGAAGGCTGCCGTGGCGGCGCTCAAGAAGTACCCCGTAGTCAATGCTTCGGTGGACGGCAGCGACATCGTCTATCACGGCTATTTCGATATCGGGATTGCAGTAGGCAGCGCCCGGGGGCTTGTGGTCCCCATCCTGCGTGATGCCGACCAGCTGTCCATTGCCGGGATCGAAAAGAAGATTGCAGAATTTGGTGAACGCGCCCGTGACGGCAAGATCACCCTGGAAGAGTTGACCGGAGGCACGTTCTCCATCTCCAACGGTGGCGTGTTCGGCTCCATGCTCTCCACCCCGATCATCAACCCGCCACAATCGGCGATCCTGGGCATTCATGCCACCAAGGAGCGCGCCGTGGTGGAGAACGGCCAGATCGTGATTCGTCCCATCAACTACCTGGCATTGTCCTACGACCATCGCCTGATTGACGGGCGCGAAGCCGTCCTGGCGCTAGTGGCCATCAAGGATGCCATGGAAGATCCGGCGCGCCTGTTGCTGGACATCTGAATCACTCAAACGGAAAGGTAGCGATGACGCAACAATTCGACGTGGTCATGATCGGGGGCGGCCCCGGTGGATATATTGCCGCAATCCGTGCGGCGCAGCTCGGCCTGTCCGTGGCTTGCGTGGATGCCTGGACCAACGCCAAAAACAAGCCGAGCCTGGGGGGCACCTGCCTCAACGTGGGGTGCATTCCTTCCAAGGCCCTGCTGGAATCGTCCGAAAACTACGAGCGTGCCCTGCATCATTATGCCGAACATGGCGTGCGCATCGGGGAGGTGAGTCTCGATCTCGGGCAGATGCTCTCACGCAAGGACAAGATCGTCGACCAGCTCACCGGTGGTGTGGCTTATCTGTTCAAAAAGAATAAGGTCACTTCGTTCCATGGTCACGGCAGTTTTGCTGGACGCACCGAAGAAGGCTTTGCCATCACCGTGCGCCAGGCCGACAATGAAACCAGCCTGCAGGCACGCCATGTGGTGGTGGCCACGGGGTCTGTCCCCAGGCCCATTCCGGCGGCACCCGTGGACAATCAGCTGATCCTCGACAATGAGGGGGCGCTGGCCATGACGACAGTGCCCAAGCGCCTGGGCATCATCGGTGCGGGCGTGATCGGTCTTGAGATGGGCAGCGTCTGGAAGCGGCTGGGCAGCGAGGTTACCCTCCTCGAAGCCATGGAGACTTTCCTGCCGCCGGTGGACGGGCAGGTCTCGAGGGAAGCGTTCAAGTGTCTCACCAAGGACCAGGGCCTGGCGATTCACCTGGGCGCCAAGGTCACGCAGGTAGAACGCAAGGCCAAGGCGCTCAAGGTGCATTACACCGATGCCCAGGGCGAGAAAACCCTCGAGGTGGACAGGCTCATCGTTGCCGTGGGACGGGCACCCAACACCGAAGGCCTTAACCTCGCATCCGTGGGAGTACAGGTGGACGCGCGCGGTTTCGTCGAAGTGGACGAGCACTGTCGTACGGCCACTCCGGGCATCTGGGCCGTGGGTGACGTGGTGCGCGGGCCCATGCTGGCTCATAAGGCGGAAGAGGAAGGGGTGGCCGTGGCAGAGCAGATTGCAGGCCAGCACAGCCATGTTGATTTCAACACCATTCCCTGGGTGATCTATACCGCGCCGGAAATTGCCTGGGTAGGGCAGACCGAAGAGCAGCTCAAGGCGGCGGGAACGTCTTATCGGGCGGGCAGTTTTCCCTTTGCCGCCAACGGTCGCGCCAAGGCGCTGGGTGAGACGCGGGGCTTCGTAAAAATTCTGGCCTGCAAAAACACGGATCGCATCCTGGGTGTGCACATTATCGGGCCCTTTGCCTCCGAGCTCATCACCGAAGCGGTGGTGGCGCTCGAATTTCGTGCCAGCAGCGAGGATATAGCCCGCATCGTGCACGCCCATCCCGCGCTCTCTGAGGTTTTCCACGAAGCGGCCCTGGCAGTGGACGGCCGCACCCTTAACATGTAATGCCCCAGCGCCATGCAGTTGCACGCATCGGACAGAGTTGATACTGTCAGGGTCATGACTGAATCTTCAGGCCCTGCGCGGTGGTATCGCAGCTTTAGCGAACGCGCCGATTTCGAACCCGACCCTGCACAACTGCAGGTCATCGCACATCTGCAGGCGCTGCACGATGACCTGATGGCGTTCAAGCGCTACCGCCAGACGTTGCTGGCACGTACGTTTGGCAACCGCGAGCCACCCCGTGGCCTGTATCTTTACGGTGGCGTGGGGCGCGGAAAAAGCGCCATGATGGACGGATTTTTTTCCACCTTGCCCTATCGCCGCAAGCGGCGCGTGCATTTCCACGAATTCATGGCCAGCGTGCACGAGCGCATGCGCCGCATCCACAACCAGGAAGACCCACTGAAGATGGTTGCGGCAGAAATCGCTGTTCAGACGCGCGTACTGTGCTTCGATGAATTCCATGTCAGCGACATCGCCGATGCCATGATTCTGCAACGGCTGTTCGAGAACATGATCAATTGGGGTGTGGTTCTGGTGATTACTTCCAACTATGCTCCAGATGCCCTGTACCCTGAAGGGCTTCAGCGCGAACGTTTCTTGCCTGCCATCGAGATCATCAAGGAACGCCTGGACGTGCTGGAGGTTCACGGCGACATTGACCATCGTATGCGCGACCTGGAACATCTGGACACCTACTTTCATCCGCTCGACAGTGCCAGCAAGGGTGCCATGCAGGAGGCCTTTCGTGCTTACTGCCCGCAGCCTTCAGCCGCCAAAGGCATTGAAGTCATGGGGCGTCTGCTGCCTGTGCTGGGCATAGGCCAGGGCGTGATCTGGTTTGATTTCGACACGCTCTGCGGCAGCGCGCGTTCGCAACGCGACTATCTGGAACTGGCTGAAAAATTCTATGTGGTGCTGCTCTCCAACGTGCCAGTGCTGACGGCGCGCCAGCGCGATGCGGCGCGACGACTGACCTGGCTGGTGGACATCCTCTACGACCAGCACGTCAAGCTGCTGATTTCAGCACAAGTCTTGCCAGACCAGCTCTATCCGGAACCGGAAGGCGATCTGGGCCAGGAGTTTCAACGCACCGTCAGCCGGCTGCTGGAAATGCAGACGGCCGAGTATCAGTCCACCCTGAAAAGCTAATCACCCCCCCCGTCAGTGCGGGGGGCATGGGAGAAATGACATGTCGTTCAAGGCATACCGCGTGGATTCCGTAGAGGGGCGCACCTGCGGCAAGATCGTGACACTGGAGTTGGCCGATCTGCCTCCTGGTGACGTCCTGATCAAGGCGGAATATTCCAGCGTCAACTACAAGGACGCGCTCGCCGCGACGGGTGCCGGAAAAATCATGCGCCGCCTGCCCATGACGGGCGGCATCGATATGGCCGGTGCCGTGCAGGAATCCACCGATGCGCGCTTCAAGCCGGGTGATGCCGTACTGGTGACGGGTTACGACCTTGGCGTGGCGCATGATGGCGGCTATGCACGCTATGTGCGCGTACCGGGTGACTGGGTGGTGCATCGCCCGGCAGGGATGGCCGCGCGCGAAGCCATGGCCATTGGCACGGCCGGGTTTACGGCGGCGCTTTCCGTAGTCAGGCTGGAACAGAACGGGTTGCGGCCTGAAAATGGCCCGGTGGTGGTGACTGGGGCCACGGGAGGGGTGGGCAGCCTTGCCGTGGAATTTCTGTCTGGCCTGGGGTACGCAGTCACGGCCGTTACCGGCAAGGCCGACCAGACCGATTACCTGAAGGGTTTGGGGGCCAGGGAAGTGCTGTTGCGCAACACGCTCGATCTGGGTTCGCGCCCCCTGGAAAAGGCCCTCTGGGCCGGCGCCGTGGACCCCGTGGGTGGGGCCATGCTGGCTTGGCTGACACGCACCATGCAGCAGCATGGTTCCATTGCCAGCAGTGGGCTGACAGGAGGCATCGAGCTGCATACCACCGTCATGCCCTTCATTCTACGGGGCGTCAACCTGCTGGGTATCGATTCGGTGCTCTGCCCCATGCCGCTGCGGCAGGAGGTGTGGCATCGCCTGGCTACTGACCTGCGTCCGCGACACTGGAATGCCATCATGCACGAGGTGACGCTCGAGCAACTGGATGGCGTGTTTGCAAAGCTGATGAAGGGAGAAGGTGCAGGAAGAACCATCGTCAAACTGACGGATTGAATGATCGCCGCCAGCCCTCAGTCCATCGCCATTTCTGGAGGAAGGCTCATCATGTCGGGAGAAATACAGCAACGCTTCCATGCACGGTCCATCCAGGATCCGGACGGTTTCTGGCGCGAACAGTCCACGCTGGTCCACTGGGAAACGCCATTTGATCAGGTCCTGGATTACAGCCGCCCCCCGTTTGCGCGATGGTTTGTGGGGGGTAAAACCAATCTGTGCTACAACGCCGTAGATCGGCACCTGGCGGCGCGAGGAGACCAGAATGCCGTGGTCTACATCTCCAGCGAAACCGGCGTCGAGAAGCATTACACCTTTCGCCAGCTCCATGCCGAAGTCAACCGTTTTGCCGCTGTCCTGAAGCGGCTTGGCGTGGGGCAGGGGGATCGCGTCATCATCTACATGCCGATGATTGCGGAGGCGCTCTTTGCCATGCTGGCTTGCACCCGCATCGGCGCCATTCATTCCGTGGTGTTTGGGGGGTTTGCAGCGCACAGCCTTGCCACCCGCATCGACGATGCCCGGCCGCTTGTGATGATCACTGCCGATGCCGGCATGCGCAGCGGCAAAAGTGTGCGTTACAAACCGCTGGTGGATGAAGCGTGCCGCCTGGCCCAGTTTCCACCTCAGCATGTGCTGATCGTCGATCGGGGCATCGACCCGGAGATGTCCCGTATGCCCGGTCGCGACGTGGATTACGCCGAATTGCGCGAGGCTGTGGGTGAGGCCACGGTACCCGTGACATGGCTGGAATCCAATGCGCCGTCCTACATCCTCTACACTTCAGGAACCACCGGCAAGCCCAAGGGCGTACAGCGGGATACGGGCGGCTATGCGGTGGCGCTGGCGGCATCCATGCACCATATTTTCTGCGGCAAGCCCGGCGAGGCCATGTTCACCACTTCGGACATCGGCTGGGTGGTGGGGCATTCCTACATCGTTTACGCGCCGTTGATTCACGGCATGACCACCATCATGTACGAAGGACTGCCCACCCGGCCGGATGCCGGCATCTGGTGGAAGATCGTGGCGCAGCAAGGCGTGACGGTGATGTTCAGTTCACCCACGGCCATTCGCGTCCTGAAAAAACAGGATCCCAAATACCTTTCCCAGCACAACCTCCAGTCGTTGCGCACCCTGTTCCTGGCGGGTGAGCCGCTGGACGAACCTACGGCACGCTGGATTTCGGACGGCCTCGCGGTGCCTGTGGTGGATAATTACTGGCAAACGGAAACGGGCTGGCCCATCCTTTCCGCCATGCCGGGTGTGGAAGATACGCCGCGCAAGTACGGCAGCCCAAGCTTTCCCGTGTACGGCTACAACGTGGCGTTGCTGGATGAAAACACTGGGCAGGAAGTGGGGGCTGACCAGAAGGGTGTACTCGCCATCGTGCCCCCCCTGCCGCCGGGCTGTCTCAGCACCATCTGGGGTGACGATGCGCGCTTTGTCAGCACTTATTTTTCGCTGCTCAAAGAGCGTAAGGTGTATTCCTCTTTCGATTGGGGCATCCGCGATCAGGATGGTTATTATTTCATCCTGGGGCGGACCGATGACGTCATCAACGTCGCAGGACATCGGCTGGGCACGCGCGAGATCGAAGAGGCCATCAGCGGACATGCCAACATCGCCGAAGTGGCCGTGGTGGGGGTGGAGGACAAGGTCAAGGGGCAGGTGCCGGTGGCTTTTGCCGTGGTCAGGAATGCCAGCAGCCTGCAAGACGATGCGGCGCTGGCCGCGCTGGAGAAGGAGGTGATGGAAACCGTGGACCAGCGCCTGGGCGGCATCGCCCGTCCGGCGCGCGTACATTTTGTGACCCTGTTGCCTAAAACCCGCTCCGGCAAGTTGCTGCGACGAAGCATACAGGCACTGGCCGAAGGCCGTGACCCTGGCGATCTGACCACCCTGGATGACGCCTCGGCCCTGGAACAGATCCGCGCAGCGTTGGTCAGTCGTCGCTGATGATGGCGTCTGCCTCGATCTCGATCAGCATCTCGGGATCAATCAGGCGCTTGACTTCCACCAGGGTGGTGGCCGGGCGAATCTCACCGAACATCTGGCCGTGAGCCCGGGCAATTTTTTCCCACTGGTCGATCTGGGTGACGAACATGCGGGTGCGTACCACATGCTTCAGGCTGGCCCCGGCGCGGTCAAGGGCGGCCTCCAGATTCTTGAGCGCCTGCAGGGTCTGGGCTTCGGGATCGCCCGGACCCACCAGCTTGCCGTCGGCGCCGGTGCCCGTGGTGCCCGAAACGGCCACATGCGCCCCTACTTTAACGGCGCGGGAGTAACCAATGATGGGTTCCCAGGTGGAACCGCTGGAAATGTTTTCGCGTTTCATGAAAAACCTTCTGTCAGGGTTTATGGATGGTCAAGGCAGGCATTATACTGTTCCCCCATGATGAAACCATCCCAAAAAGCAGATTTGCGCGCCGCCGTCCTGGCACGGCGAGACGCCATTCCCGAAGCCCAGCGACGCGTCCGTAGCGCTGCCATCTCCCGCAAAGTCGAGGCCTTGCCCGAATTTGCTGCGGCCAGGGTGGTCATGGCCTACATGTCCATGGGTTCAGAATTCGACACCCAGCCTTTGGTCCAGGCCGTCTTGCAACGTGGCGCACGACTGGTGCTGCCGCGCGTGGACAAGGCCACCAAAATGCTGGCTCTGTATGCCGTGCGCGATCTGCAGCACGATCTCAAGTCCGGCGTGTGGGGCATTCGCGAACCCGATCCCACCCGTTGCGACATCGTGACGCTCCCGGAAGTGGACTTCATCCTGATGCCAGGCGCGGTGTTTGACCGCAAGCGCCAGCGCCTGGGCTATGGCGGCGGCTTTTACGACAAGATGCTGGCGCTTCCCGGACGCCGTGCGCTGACAGTAGCTGTAGCCTTCGACGAACAGGTGGTGCCTTCGGTGCCGACCGAGCCTCATGACATTCCGGTGGACATCCTGGTAAGTGACCATGACCTCCAGCGCTAGTCCAATGCGCCGCAAGTCTTACAAGGCACTCTGGCTGCATGGGTTTCATCGGGTTGATTACAGCGAATGGGGTAACCCCGACAACCCGCGCGTGCTGTTCTGCGTGCATGGGTTGACCCGCAACAGCCGCGACTTCGATGCGCTGGCCGATGCCCTGTGCCAGGAGTATCGGGTGATCTGTCCCGATGTGGTGGGGCGGGGCACCAGCGAATGGCTGACTCATAAAACGGACTACGGCTATCCGCTCTACCTCGCGGACATGGCGGCCCTGATTGCGCGCAGCGGCACCGAACAGGTGGACTGGGTGGGCACTTCCATGGGGGGCATCATTGGCATGATGCTGGCAGCCCAGTCCGGAACACCGGTACGCAAGCTGGTGCTCAACGACGTGGGCAGCATCATTTCCATCGCGGCGCTGCAACGCCTGGCCAGCTATGTGGGTAAACCCATGGCCTTTGATAACCTGGAAGAGGCTGAAGCCTATTTTCGGCACACCCACGCCACCTTCGGCGCTTTGACCGACGCGCAATGGCACCATATCGCCCTTCATGGCGTGAAACAATGGCCGGACGGCAAGTACCGGCTGGTGTACGATCCCGCCATCGCCGCGGTATTCGTGGGGCCACCCATGGGGGACATCGACATGAGCCTCATCTGGAACAGCGTGCGCTGCCCCACGCTGGTCATTCGCGGTCAGGAATCCGATCTGCTCCAGCCCCATACGCTTGCCCTGATGAAACTTGCCCATCCCACCATGCGGGTGCTGGAAGTGCCAGGATGCGGCCACGCCCCGGCATTGATGGATTCAGCCCAGATTGCGGCCGTGCGCGAGTTTCTCAATGAGCACTGAAAAAGTCCGGCTGTCCAAGGTGATGTCCGAGCGCGGCATCTGCTCGCGTCGCGAAGCAGATGCCTGGATCGAGAAGGGCTGGGTGTTCGTGGACGGCGTGCGCGTGCAGGAGTTGGGCGTGCGCATCGACCCCACCCAGCAGATTTCCCTTGACGCCGCCGCACGCGGCCAGCAACAGGCGCAGGTTACCGTGCTGCTGCACAAACCGGTGGGCTTTGTGTCTGGGCAGGCTGAAGATGGACATAAGCCGGCAGTCGTCCTCGTCACTCCCGGCACCCACTGGAAGGAAGACACGATCACCCGCCCGCTCACCCCGTCCATGATGCGCGGCCTCGCGCCCGCCGGGCGTCTGGATATCGATTCCACCGGACTGCTGGTGTTGACCCAGGACGGCAGGATCGCCAAGACGCTCATCGGCGCCGATTCGGCCATCGACAAGGAATACCTTGTGCGGGTGGAAGGGCGTCTCACAGACGCCGACCTCGCCCGCCTCAATTTTGGCTTGTCGCTCGATGGGCGACCCCTGCGACGCGCCCAGGTGTCCTGGCAAAACCAGGACCAGTTGCGCTTCATCCTGCGCGAGGGACGAAAGCGCCAGATCCGTCGCATGTGCGAGCTGGTGGGCCTTAAGGTGACGGGCCTCAAACGCGTGCGCATCGGCAATGTACGCCTGGGGGCGCTGCCCGGAGGGCAGTGGCGTTATCTCGCCCCTGACGAATCTTTTGAGTGATATTTTTGATGCACCCAAGGAGAGGATTTCATGAATGATTACCGCGCCCCGTTGCGGGATATGGCCTTCGTCGTCAAGGAACTGCTGGGGCTTGCGCGCGTTGGCCAGTTGCCCGGGTTTGAGGAAGCAACGGAAGACCTGTTCGATGCCGTGCAGGAAGAGTCGGCCCGCTTCTCGCAAGAGGTCATCGCGCCGCTCAACCGCAGCGGCGACCAGCAGGGGGCGGTGTTGAAGGATGACGTCGTGAACACTCCGGCGGGATTCAAGGCGGCCTACAAGCAGTTCGTGGCCGGAGGGTGGAACGGCCTCACCTGTGACCCCGAATACGGTGGCCAGGGCTTGCCCAACCTGATGGGTGCTCCCATCGAGGAAATGTGGCACGCCGCCAACATGGCGTTCACACTGTGTCCGCTGCTCACGCGCGGCGCCATCGAGGCCATTCATTTTGCCGGATCCGGGGTTTTGCGCACGCGCTATCTGCCCAACATGGTCAGTGGCCAATGGACCGGCACCATGAATCTGACCGAACCCCAGGCGGGGTCCGACCTCGCGGCCCTGCGCACCCGTGCTGTGCCTGAGGGCGACCATTACCGCATCACGGGCCAGAAAATCTTCATCACTTATGGTGACCAGGATTTCACGGAAAACATCGTGCACCTCGTTCTGGCGCGCCTGCCGGATGCCCCTGCGGGCGTCAAGGGTATTTCTCTGTTCGTGGTGCCCAAGTTCCAGGTCAACGACGACGGCTCGCTCGGGGCGCGCAACGACGTGCGCACCGTGTCCCTCGAACATAAACTGGGCATTCACGGCAGCCCCACCTGCGTCCTGGCCTTTGGCGACGAGGGTGGAGCGGTGGGCCATCTTCTGGGCGAGCCCAACAGGGGCCTCGAGATCATGTTTATCATGATGAATGCCGCGCGCTTTTCCGTGGGAGTGCAGGGGCTTGCCATCGCCGAGCGCGCCTACCAGGGAGCCGTGCGTTATGCCCAGGAACGCGTGCAGGGCATTCCCGTGGGGATGACCGCTCGCGCCCCCATCTTGCACCACCCTGATGTGCGCCGCGTGTTGTCCACCCTCAAGTCCCGCATCGAGGCTTGCCGGGCGCTGGCCTATTACGCGGGACAGATGCTCGACTTTGCGCAGGCCGAAACGGATCCTGCACTGCGCGCTGCCGCGCAGGCGCGATCTGACCTGTTGACACCCATCGTCAAGGGCTTTTGCACCGAAATGGGTGTTTGGGCGGCCAGCGAAGCGCTCCAGGTGTATGGCGGAATGGGCTACATCGAGGAAACGGGCGCTGCTCAGCATCTGCGCGATGCCCGCATCACCACCATCTATGAGGGCACCACCGGCATCCAGGCCAATGACCTCGTGGGGCGCAAGCTACTGCGCGATCAGGGTGCCATGGCCCGAGCCCTGTTCCAGGAAATCCGCGCGTCGCTGCCAGCACTTTCGGGGCGCCCCGAATGCGCGGCGATTGCGTCTGCGGTGGAGCGCGCCCTGGTTGCCGCCGAGGCTGCCAGCGCACACCTTTTGCTGCATGCCCAGGAGCAACCTGAAGCGGTGTTTGGAGCCGCTGTGCCTTATTTGCACCTGATGGGCTGGCTGGTCACGGGGTGGCTGATGGCGCGCAGTGCAGGGATTGCTGCGGCACGCCTTGAGGCGGGCGAGACTGATGCGGTGTTCTATCGCGCCAAGCTGGCGACAGCCCGCTTCCTGGCAGATCATGGGCTGGGCATCTGCGACAGTCTGCGTGCCAGCATCATGGAAGGAGGCGATGCACTGCTGGGCATGGAAGCGTCTCTATTTTGAGGTGATGATGAATTTACGACAATTCTGGTTCGGCTTGATGGGAGGATTGATGATGATCAGCATGCTCTCGCCTGCGGATGCTGCAAGCCCGTTTCCGGGAACGCAGGAAGGCCGTTTTGTCATTCGCGATTTCCAGTTCAGGTCGGGCGAGGTGCTGCCCGAGCTGACGATCGGCTATACGCTGCTGGGCACCCCGCAGCGCGATGCGGCGGGACGCATCAGCAATGCGGTCCTGCTGTTGCACGGCACGACGGGCACGGCGCAGAACTGGTTTTTGCCGGGATTGTCCGGAAACCTGTTCGGCCCGGGACAGCCGCTGGACAGACAGCGTTATTTCCTGATCATTCCTGATGGCATCGGGCTGGGCCGCTCCTCCAAACCCAGTGATGGTCTCAAGGGGCATTTTCCGCGCTACGGTTACCAGGATATGGTGACGGCCAATATGCGCCTGTTGCAGGAGGGGCTGCACATCGACCACCTGCGCGCCATCATTGGCACTTCCATGGGCGGCATGCACACTTGGCTGTTTGCCGAACGCTTTCCCGAATTCATGGATGGGGCCATCGCCATCGCCAGCCTGCCGGCTCCGGTCAGTGGGCGCAACATGATGTGGCGCCAGGTGCTGATCGAATCCATCCGGGGCTCTGCGGACTGGAAGGGTGGCGATTATACGATGCCACCGGAATCTTTCGTGCATGTATGGCCCCTATTTGGCCTCATGACGGATGGGGCCTCACATCTGCAGGTGATTGCGCCCACGCGCGCCCAGGCCATCGCCCATTACAACACCCTGTCCGGCAATGCGCGTCTGCTTGATGCCAACGACATCCTGTACCGGTTTGAAGCTTCGGCAGATTACGATCCCCAGGCCGACCTGGAAAAAATCAAGGCGCCGTTCCTCGCCATCAATTTTCAGGACGACCTGCTCAATCCGGTGGAATTAGGCCTGTTGCAGCAGGAAATGCCGCGCCTCAGGCAGGGGCGGGCCGTGATCCTGGCGCCGCAACCCCCTTCGCTGGGACACCAAAACCTGGGGCAGGGAGCCCTGTGGGGGCCTGTGGCCGCTGATTTTCTGGAAAAGCTCCCGGTCAGACCTTGATGGTTACCATAAAAAATTTTTAGGCCGGCCAGGCGGTTCAGGCTTAAAATGCTCCGCCGATAAAAGGAGAGCCCTCGATGAAGAAGTTGCTGTACCAGTTTGACACGGATGCCTTGCCTTCCGTTTTTGACAACGTGGTGGCCCATGATGGGGGCGCGGACCAGGTCATTCCCTATGGCAGCATTTCGCCGCAGAATGTGGGCGGGCTGGTAGAAGGGGCTATCTTCACCCGGGCACCCAGGGACAAGAAGAACACGGCCATCTTTGTCGGCGGTAGCAACTTGCTGGCGGGCGAGGCACTCTATCTGGCAGTCCAGAAAAAATTCTTCGGAAATTTCCGTGTTTCCATGATGCTGGACAGCAACGGCGCCAACACCACGGCAGCGGCCTGCGTGGCCTGGATGTCGCACGGACGCTCCTTGCAGGGCATGAAAGCGGTTATTCTGGCGGGTACTGGCCCGGTGGGCCAGCGTGCAGCAGTGATGCTGGCGCAGGAAGGGGTGCGCGTGTCAATCACCGGACGCCAGCTGGACAAAACACAGGCCACCTGTGATGCCATCGCGCAGCGCTTTGGTGTGACCGTCCATGCCATCGCCGCTCCCGACCTCGAGTCACGCGCAGCCGCGGTGCGGGATACCCAGATCATCGTGGCCACCGGGGCATCGGGCGTCGTCTTGCTGGAAGAAGAGCACTGGAAGGGCCTCTCGGGCCTGAAGCTGGTGGCTGACGCCAATGCAACGCCCCCCATGGGCATTGCCGGTGTGGACATCATGGACAAGGGCGCGCAGCGTCACGGTGCCGCGGTCTTTGGTGCCATCGGTTTCGGCGCCCTGAAGCTGGCCCTGCATCGTGCCTGCATTGCCCGCCTGTTTGAGCAAAACGACCTGCGCCTGGACGCCAACGAAATCTACGCCATCGCCAAGACGATGGTCGGTTGACACAAGAGAGGATCCTCATGCAATCGATGCCGGTACAACAGTTTCTGGATGAACTCGCAAGTGCGGCGCCCACCCCCGGTGGCGGTGGTGCGGCAGCTATCATGGGCGCCATGGGTGCAGCCCTGGTTTCCATGGTGGCCAACCTCACCATTGGCAAGAAAGGCCATGAAAGCGTCGAGGATGAAATGAGGGCCCAGCTTGCCGCCTCGGAAGCGCTGCGAGCCCGCCTCACCGCCATGGTGGCCGACGATGTGGCGGCCTTCAATCAGTTGATGGGGGCCTATCGTTTGCCCAAGGATACGGATGAGCAGAAAGCCCGGCGATCAGAAGCCATACAGGAAGGATTGAAGGAAGCCACGCGTGTGCCGTTGGCTTGTGCCAAGACCTGTGCCGAGGTGATTGCGATAGCCCAGCGCTCGGCCGAGCATGGCAATCTCAACGTCATCAGTGACACAGGCGCCGGTGTGCTGGCGTTGCAGGCGGCCATGCGCAGTGCGGCGCTGAATGTCTACATCAACATTCCCAGCATCAAGGATCAGGCTTTTGTGGCGTCCGTGTCGCAAGAGCTCGAGGCATTGATGACCAGAAGCCTGCCCCTGACCGATGCGGTGTACGCCAAGGTCAGAAGCAGGATGGGCGGGTAAGTTCAGAAGCGGTTGTAGAGCCGCTGGATGGTTTCCTGCTGTTCCTGGATCACGGACTTGACCAGATCACCGATGGAGAGCAGGCCCACGATGCGTCCATTGTTGATCACCGGCAGGTGACGCATGCGTTTTTCCGTCATGATGGTCATGCAGTCTTCCTGCGTGTGCTGCAAGGTGACGGTCACCACCGGCGAGACCATGATGTCTGAAACGGGTGTATCCATGGAGGTCTTGCCCATCAGGGCCACCTTGCGCGCGTAATCACGCTCCGAGAGAATGCCTACGAGCGCGTCGTCTTCCATGACGAGCAGTGCACCCACATTCTTCTCAGCCAGCAACCGCAGCGCCTCGATCACCTTGGAATGAGGGCTGATCGACCAGAAACCTCCTGGTTTGGTGGCGAGCAGGTCTTTGACGATATTCATCAGGTCGCTCCTCCTCGAGTCAGCTGTTGACGTAATTTTCCAGGTGATGGATGGTGGCTTCCTGTTCCAGGAGGGCATCCTTGACGAGGTCGCCAATGGAAAGCATGCCGACGACACGCCCATTGTCCACCACCGGCAGGTGGCGTACGCGGTGGGAGGTCATGAGCGCCATGCATTCTTCG
>JAJZHC010000083.1 GCA_021804705.1 Pseudomonadota bacterium | reverse complement strand
GTAGCGCGACTGCTCCACCTCGTTCTGGTGGTACACGTCGCCATAGCTGATGCCCGGCGTCCACACCAGGTCGAAAATGTTGTCGCAGCCCTGCAGGAACATGGCCAGGCGCTCGATGCCGTAGGTGATCTCGCCCAGCACGGGCTTGCATACGAGGCCGCCCACTTCCTGGAAGTAAGTGAACTGGGTTACCTCCATGCCGTTGAGCCACACTTCCCAGCCCAGACCCCAGGCGCCCAGGGTGGGGTTTTCCCAATCGTCTTCCACGAAACGGATGTCGTTCTGGGTGGGGTCGATGCCCAGCGCCGCGAGTGAGCCCAGGTAGTGTTCCTGGATGGCGTCGGGCGAGGGTTTCAGCACCACCTGGAACTGGTAGTAATGCTGCAGGCGGTTGGGGTTGTCGCCGTAGCGCCCGTCCTTGGGGCGGCGCGAAGGCTGCACATAGGCCGCGCGCCAGGGCTCGGGCCCCAGGGCACGCAGAAAGGTGGCGGTGTGCGAAGTGCCTGCCCCCACCTCCATGTCGAAGGGTTGCAACAGGGCGCAGCCCTGGTCGCTCCAGTAGCGCTGCAGGCGCAGGATGATTTCCTGAAAAGTGATCATGATGAACGGCGATTGTAAATCTGGACGACCCCGATCAGCCCCAGGGCGATGAACCACATCAGGGTCCATTGGGGAATGGAGAGCGTCAAAAAGGTCCAACCCACGGCGGCGCATTCGCCGGAACCCTTCAGCACCACCTCCAGTGCCTTCAGGAAGGGGTGGGCCTGCAGGATGTAGGACAGCCCCGGACCGCAGGCAGGCACCTGGTCGGGCGGCAGGTGTTGCAGCCACACCTGGCGGGCGGCGATGGCGGCTCCCGTGGCGGCGGTGAGTGAGAGCAGCACGGCATAGATGCGGGTGCCCAGATCTCTCGGGTTGTGCAGGGCTGCCAGCAGAAAGATCACGCCCAGTACGATCATGAAAATGCGCTGGAAAATGCACAGGGGACAGGGGTCTTCGCCCAAGGCGTGCTGCAGGTAAAGCGCAAAACCCATGAGGCCGGTGGCGATGAGAAAACCCAGGATGTAGAGCAGGCGACGGCGCGGTAATAAGTTCATGGTGGCGAGGATACCACAATGGGGACAGACCCCAATTTGGGGTCTGTCCCCATTGCTGTCCTCCGGGAATTTGGTGGCGAATCAGGGATTCGAACCCCGGACCTGCGGATTATGATTCCGTCGCTCTAACCGGCTGAGCTAATTCGCCAAGCCGACGATTATAAATGATGTGGCGCATCCACTCAACCCGGGTGTTTCACCTCCGGTCAGGCCTAGGCGTTTTCCAGGTTGAAGGGCAGACTGCGCAACCGCTTTCCGGTTAGCTTGGCAATGGCATTGGCAAAAGCAGGCGCCAGGGGAGGCAATCCGGGTTCGCCCATTCCGGTGGGGGGATCTGCCGACGGAATGATGTGAACTTCTACCCGGGGCATGTCTGGCATCCGGGCAACGGTGTAGTCGCTAAAGTTATGCTGCTCGACGACGCCATCCTTGAGTGTGATGGCCGCACCCGGCAGGGTGGTGCCAAGCCCCATGAGGATGGCCCCCTGCACCTGTGCCTCGATGGTTAGCGGGTTCACCGCCAGGTTGCAGTGGATGCCCGCGGTCACTTTATGCAGTTTCGGAACGCCCTTTTCCAGGGAAGCTTCCACCACATAAGCCACGACCGATTTGAACGATTCATGCACGGCCACGCCAAAGGCGTGCCCCTTGGGCAGCTTGCGGGTGCCATACCCGGACTTTTCCACAGCCATCTTCAGTGCAGCCTGGTGGCGCTGGGATTTTGGCCCCATCAATTTTTGGCGATAGACAACCGGATCCACTCCGGCCAGGGTTGCTGCCTCGTCAATCAGGGTTTCCATGACAAAGGCCGTGTGCGTTGAGCCGACGGAACGCCACCATAACACCGGAACATTGGCCGTGACGGTGTGGGCAGATAACTTCAGCGGGACCTCATAGGGCTCGCCCATGCCCTCGATCATGGTGTTATCCACCCCATTTTTGATCATGACGCTTGCAAACGGCGTTCCCTGGGTAATCGATTGACCCACGATGACATGGTTCCAGGCGAGGATTTGGCCTTGATCATCCAGCCCGATTTCAGCCCGATGGACATGGGACGGCCTGTAATAGCCGCCACGGATGTCGTCTTCGCGGCTCCAGATGACTTTCACTGCCCCCGTTTTGCCGCTGGCCCGGTAGGCTTTGGCCACATGGACCGCCTCGACAATATAGTCTGAGGTAGGCACGGCACGGCGCCCAAAACCTCCGCCAGCCATCAGGGTATTCAGGGTGACCTGCTCGGGCTTGAGGCCCGCAGTTGCGGCCACTGCCGCGCGGTCAAAGGTCTGGAATTGCGAACCCACCCATAGGGTGCAATGGTCCTGCTGCAGATCGATGACGCAGTTCAGGGTTTCCATCGGGGTATGCGCCAAATAGGGAAAGCTGTACTCGGCAACGATTTTCTTTGGGGCGGTGGCGAGCGCCGAGACATCCGCGTCACGCGCCACGGTGCCAGTCTGCCTGGCGAGCGCCTTGTATTGTGCCAGCTGGTCAGCGCTCGTCACTTTTTCAACGTTGGCGGTGTCCCAATCAATGGCCAATGCGTCACGGCCTTGCTTGGCGGGCCAAAAACCATCGGCAACGACCGCCACACCGCTGCCACCCCGATCCGTCGGGATCTGGAAGACGCCAGCCACACCCTTGATGTCCAGGGCTTTGGCAGCATCATATTGGGCAACTTTGCCGCCAAATACGGGGGGATGGGCAATGACGGCAACCTTCATGCCGGGAAGGGCGAAGTCAATCCCAAACGGCTGCTTGCCATTGGATTTGTCACGTGAATCCAGGCGCGGCATGGGTTTGCCAATAAAGCGGAAGTCTTTGGGATTTTTAAGCGCGATCTTTTGCGGGAGGGGCTGGGCCATGGCCGCGTCCGCCAGTTCCCCATAGGTGGCCTTGTGCCCATGGGGCCCCAACACCACACCTTTTGCAGCATGGCACTGTTCGTGAGGCACGTTCCAGCGGTCTGCGGCGGCTGCGATGAGCATGGCGCGGGCCCGTGCGCCGATTTCACGATACTGGGTAAAGGAATGATTGATGGTGCCAGAGCCCCCGGTCATCTGAATGCCGAATACGGGGTCCTTGTAGGCATCGCCAGCGGGAGCGAGCTGGGCGCTCATCTGCGACCAGTCTGCGTCAAGTTCGTCAGCGATGATCATTGTCAGGCTGGTATGCACGCCCTGTCCAAATTCAAGCCGGTTGATTTGAACCGTAACCTTGTTGTCAGGGGTGATGTGCAGGAATGCATTGGGCGCAAAAGGCGCATTCGGTGCTGGCTCGGCATTGGCGAAACGGGTGGCACCCGGGATGAAAAAGCCAATGACCAAGCCGCCCCCAATTGCCGAGCCGGTCTTGAGAAAATCCCGCCGCGACAGGGCTGGGGTGGAGTGGTTTCTCTGTTTTATGTACATGGCAGTTCCTTGGCCGGGTTCTCAGGCGAGTGTTGCTGCGGCATCCTTGATGGCTTCGCGAATGCGCTGGTATGTGCCGCAACGGCAAATGTTTCCGCTCATGGCGCTATCGATATCGGCATCATTGGGTTTTTTATTGGTCTTCAACAGCGCGGCGGCACTCATGATTTGCCCGCTCTGGCAGTAGCCGCACTGCGGTACGTCGTGTCGCACCCATGCGGCTTGCAAGGCTTTGCCGATCCGGTCGTCGCCCATGGCCTCGATGGTTGTGATGTGTTGCCCAACTGCGGCGGAAATGGGGGTTACGCAAGACCTTACGGGCAGCCCGTTGATGTGAACGGTGCAGGCTCCGCATAATGCCGCGCCACAACCAAACTTGGTTCCGGTCAGGTTGAGGTTGTCTCGCAGGGCCCAAAGAATGGGGGTTGACGGGTCGATATCAAATTGCTTGTCTTGCCCATTGATATTGAGGGTGAGCATGAGGTACTCCTGATTGCGGTAAAACTACGAAAACTTCATACCAAGTGCGGATATCGTAATCCTTCTGGCTTGTTCAGTCTAACGGGCCTGTGTGGCTTGTGCCGGAAATCAGGGGGCTGCTTTGAGGAAGGCGTCGATTTCGTTGTAGAGCTGAAAGCGCCCCTTTTCAAACAGCACGAAATGCGTGGCATTGGGGATGAGTACGCTTTTTTTCACGGGGGCGTTGGTCAGGTCGCGCATGAGCAGTTCACGATCTTCAGGGAAGGACCAGGTGTCAAACTCGCCGGCAATGACCAGGGTGGGCACATAGATGGAGGATGCGTTCCAGATCCTCCGGCCCGTGGCCTGCATGAAGCTGTCCTCCAGAACCCCATTGGGCGCGCGCAGGCTGGCAGGGGTGCGGGTTTCGCTGGTGGGGTCGGTCTTGAGGGCTTCCATGGCGAAGGCATCGCGAACGCCCTCGTCTCTAAAGCTGCTCTTGTCTGGCACGGGAATCTCGCCGTCCCAACGCGCGTCGTTGGCCGCCTTGGAAGCCAGGCGGTAGGCGCCCAGCGTATAGTTGAAATCACTGGGCTTGCGCTTGTCCTGCATGGCCGTACCGGCCCCCAGGTTGGTATGCATCGCGTAGGCGTAAGCCGGAGCGTACAGGACCAGCCGGTTGACCTTGTCGCTGTGAAGTGACGTGTAGAATCCTGCGGTGGTGGCACCCCAGGACCAGCCGATCAGGTTGACCTTGCTGATGTGATGCTGCTTCTGAATGTAGTCCACCACTGCACCGATGTCCCGGATGGCCTGGAAAGAACGGGTGACTGGACGGTTTTTTGCGGCGGGCTCGTCCATGGCTTTTTCGCGGGTAGAAAAGCCATAATTGCGCTTGTCGAACATGTAGACGATGTAGCCATGCTGCACCATCCAGTCGGCCCACGAGTAATCCTGGTATTGCAGGTCAAAATCAGGGGTTGAAGGGAAGGTGGCGCCATGGATGAACAGCACCACATTGTCGTCGGTGGCTTTGATTCCGGGGTCTGCCTGTTTATTGCGGACAAACAGGCGAATGCCGGGATCAACGGCGTCAATATAGGTATCGTGCGTGATGATCTGGGCTTGCGAGAGTGACGCCGTGAGAAAAAGCAAGGCAAAAACAAAAAATCTCAGTAGCATGAAGTCTTCTCCCGTTTAGGTTCGCCACATCTTAAACCGAAACCCACAGGCCATGCCGAAAAGAAAAATCATTCGCACCCTGCGCGTGGGCAATACCAGAATCCTCACCCACGGCGGGCACCACAGCAAGCTGCGTGATCCCTATCACCTGGTGTTGACGCTTTCCTGGCCGGGGTTTTTCACTTCCCTGGTGCTGGTGTTCCTGGCGCTGAACCTGATGTTTGGCACCGTCTACTGGCTGATGCCGGGCAGTGTGGCCAATACCCACGATGGCGCCTTTTTGTATTGTTTCTTTTTCAGTGCCGAGACGCTGGCCACGGTGGGGTATGGCGTGATGTCCCCGGCCAGCATTGCCGGGCATGTGGTGGCCATGATCGAAAGCCTCACGGGGATGGTGGGTGTAGCCGTCATCACGGGGCTTGTGTTTGCACGGTTTTCCAAGCCCACGGCGCGCATCCTGTTCAGCCGCCATGCGGTGATCCGCAACTTTGAAGGCGGGCGCGCCCTGATGCTGCGCATCGCCAACGAGCGCCACAACCGCATTGTGGAGGCCACGGCCTCGCTGTCTTTGCTGCGCCTGGAGGTCAATGCCCAGGGCGAACATTTCGTGCGCATTCACGACCTTGCGCTGATTCGCGAGCGCACGCCGGTATTTGCCCTGACCTGGACGCTGATCCATCGCATCGACGACAAAAGCCCGTTTTATGGATTGGGTGCCGCGGAAATCACTGCCCATCATCCGCGCATTACGGTCTCGGTGAGCGGTCACGACGAAACCATGGCGGCCACCGTCTACGCCCACCACAACTATGAGGCCAGGGACATCATCTTCGATGCCCATTTCGTGGACATCATCAGCGAATCGCCAGAAGGCGAGCGTATTGTTAACATGACCCGCTTTCATGACATCCAGACCGAAACCCCGCACAAGGAACCCCAGCATGATCTATGAACTGCGCATTTATCACTGCGCCCCGGGCCGCCTGCCGGCACTGAACGCGCGCTTCGAGCAGACCACCCTGAAGATGTGGGAAAAATACGGCATCAGGCAGGTGGGGTTCTGGACCACCCTGGTGGGTCCCACCAACCAGTCGCTGACCTATCTGCTGCAGTGGGAAAGCCTCGCGGAACGCGAAGCCAAATGGAACGCATTCCAGTCCGATGCAGAATGGATTGCCCGGCGCGCCCAGTCCGAGGCCGACGGCATCATCGTGGAGCGCATCGAAAACCAGATGCTCGCACCCACCGCCTACTCGGCGCTGCGCTAGCCAGCCATCATGACCCTGGGCATTCTGGGCGG
>JAJZHC010000082.1 GCA_021804705.1 Pseudomonadota bacterium | reverse complement strand
GCCGTCATTTATACCGATATCGGTCGCGACGGCATGCTGAGCGGGGTCAACATTCCGGCCACGGTGGCTCTGGCGCGATCCCTGACGATCCCGGTCATTGCCAGCGGCGGCATCACGGGGCTGGAGGATGTCAGGGCGCTTTGCGAAGTGGAGTTCGAGGGCATCATGGGGGCAATTACCGGACGGGCCATCTACGAAGGCACCCTTGATTTTGCCGAGGCCAACCAGCTTGCCATCAGTTTGTCGCGGCCGGTTCCAGGCGAGCTCTGATTCATGGGGTTGGCCAAGCGCATTATTCCATGCCTGGATGTCAACGCAGGGCGCGTCGTCAAGGGCATCAATTTTGTCGGCCTGAGAGATGCCGGTGATCCGGTGGAAATTGCGCGTCGCTATGATGAACAGGGCGCGGATGAGGTGACCTTCCTCGACATTACGGCAAGCTCGGACGGGCGCGGCCTCATCATTCCCATCATCGAGGCAGTTTCCGCGCAGGTTTTCATCCCGTTGACCGTGGGAGGCGGGGTGCGTGAAGTGGCCGATGTGCGCCGACTGCTCAATGCCGGTGCGGACAAGGTCAGCATGAACACCGCTGCCATATTGAATCCTGGCTTGATCGCCGATGCCGCCGGCCGCTTTGGCTCGCAATGCATCGTCGTGGCGATCGATGCCAAGCGGGCAGATACTGCTTCAGGATGGGGCGTTTTCACCCACGGCGGGCGCAATGCCACGGGCCTGGACGCGGTAGCCTGGGCCCGGGAAGCAGCGCGTCTGGGTGCGGGTGAGATACTGCTGACCAGCATGAACCGCGATGGCACGAAGGAAGGGTTCGATCTTGAGTTGACCCGCGCCGTGGCCGATGCCGTGGGCGTGCCCGTGATTGCCAGCGGAGGCGTGGGAAACCTGCAGCACCTCTGCGATGGTGTTCTCAAGGGCGGGGCTGATGCCGTATTGGCAGCCAGCATTTTCCACTATGGCGAATACACGGTGCGCCAGGCCAAGGATTTCATGGCCGCCCATGGAATCGAGGTACGCTTGTGATGGACTGGCTGGATGCCGTACATTGGGATGACGCGGGGCTGGTTCCGGCGATTGCCCAGGATGCCGTCAGTGGCGATGTGTTGATGGTAGCCTGGATGAATCGCGAGGCGCTTCAGCAAACCGCGTCCTCTGGCGAGGCGGTCTACTGGTCGCGCTCGCGCGGGAAGCTGTGGCACAAGGGCGAAGAATCCGGGCACTTGCAGAGGGTTCGTGAAGTGCGTCTGGATTGCGACGGGGACGTGATATTGCTCAAGGTGGAGCAGGTCGGGGGAATCGCCTGCCATACGGGTCGGGTACGCTGCTTTTTCAGGCGCCTGGAGCAGGGCGATTGGGTGGAAACCGATCCTGTTTTGAAAGATCCAACCGACATATACAAGCGTTGAGGGCCAAAGTGGAGAGTAATCACGACATTCTCGAACGCCTGAGTGCCATTCTGGAAAGCCGGAAGGGGGCCGCTCCTGAAAGTTCTTATGTGGCCGCGCTCTACGGCAAGGGCCTGGATGCCATGGCGCGCAAGGTGGGCGAAGAGGCCCTGGAAACCATTCTGGCGGCCAAGGACGGTGATAGACTGCATGTCGTTCGGGAAACGGCCGACCTCTGGTTTCACTCGCTGGTCTTGCTGGCGCATTTCGGTCTCGCGCCTCGCGATGTACTCGCAGAGCTTGCCCGGCGCGAAGGGATTTCCGGGATCGAGGAAAAGGCCATGCGCAACCGTCAGGAGACGGCGTCGTGAGCGATTGCATATTTTGCAGGATCAGCAAGGGTGAGTTGCCCAGCAGGAAGGTTTATGAAGATGAGGATGTCTTTGCGTTTCACGACATCCACCCGGTAACGCCGGTGCACTTCATGATCATTCCAAAAAGGCATGTGGATTCCCTGGTTCATTGCCATTCCGGTGATCAGGACCTGTTGGGAAAAATACTGTTGCTGGCCCCAAAACTGGCGGCTGAACAAGGTCTGTCAGATGGCTTTCGCACCATGATCAATACCGGTCGGGGTGGAGGCCAGGAGGTGTATCACCTGCATGTTCATGTGATGGGTGGCGGCAAGCCCCGTTCCATGACATCGTTACTCAACAAGGAATAACGCCGGGGGCGTTTCGGGAGGTCATTACTATGGGTGATTTATTTACCATTCAGCACTTGTTGCTGATATTGCTGATTGTGGTGCTGGTGTTTGGTACCAAAAAATTGCGCAACATCGGAGCCGATCTGGGGGGGGCCGTGAAGAGCTTCAAGGAAGGCATGGCTGGTAACGGGGCAACGGAGGGCAAGGGCGAAGAGAAGAAACCGCTGGAAGAAAAGACCGTTGCTACCAATGTCGAGGTCAAGAGCCAGGAAAAAACCCACTCCTGACCCGGAGCGGCAGACCTTGCGTTAATCCATGCTGGATTTTAGTGTTTCCGAAATTGGCCTGATCGGGGTTGTGGCCCTGATTGCCATCGGCCCCGAACGCCTTCCCAAGGTGGCCCGGACCGCAGGGATACTGCTGGGTCGGTTTCGCCGTTATGCGCTTACCGTGAAGGCTGAAATCGACCGCGAAATCCAGCAGTCTGAACTGACCGAGCTCCACAAAAAAATGAATGAGGCAGCACGCGAGGCGGAGCGGCAGGTGTCGGCCTCATCCCGGGAGACCGAGAAAATTCTCAACAGTCCTGCCGGATTGTCGGACCTGGACCGGGCCCTGGAAACACCAGCGCCAGTGGCCGCTGACCCCAACGTCGCCCAGATGCCGCTTCCCCTGGAACCCCTCAATAATCCTCTGGGGGGCGATCCCTTCAGCGTACGTCCGAACGCGCCGTCACGCAGCAGGCCCATGGCGACTTCCCAGAAGACCCAAGCACCTGAAAGCCCGGCCGGACCGGAGGTGTTGTGAGCGAAGAGTCGGGAGCAGTCCAGGAATTCATTTCCCATCTGGTGGAGTTGCGCAGTCGTCTGGTCCGTGCCGTAGTGGCCGTGTTTGCCGTGTTTCTGTGCCTCTTGCCATTTGCCAATACACTCTACACCTGGCTGGCACTGCCGCTGCTGAGCAAGATGCCGGTGGGCGGGCACATGATTGCCACGGAAGTCACGACGCCATTTTTCGTACCGATGAAGGTGGCTGGCCTGATTGCATTCCTGCTGTCCCTGCCTTATGTGCTCTATCAACTCTGGGGGTTCGTGGCGCCCGGGTTGTATACCCACGAAAAGCGCATGGCCCTGCCCCTGATCGTGACCAGTACCATGCTGTTTTATTGCGGCATGACGTTTGCCTACTTTGCGGTGTTTCCCTTCGTGTTCGGTTTCATCACGAGTACAGCGCCCCAGGGCGTGGAAATCATGACGGACATCGAGAAGTATCTGGGGTTTGTCATCAATATGTTTCTGGCGTTCGGCCTGGCATTCGAAACCCCTGTGGCGGTGGTGTTGCTGGTCAAGCTGGGCGTGCTGACGGTCAGGCAGCTACGTGAGGCGCGGCGTTACGTCATCGTGGGGGCATTCATTCTGGGCGCCATTTTCACGCCGCCCGATGCGGTATCCCAAACCCTGCTAGCCGTGCCGCTCTGGCTGTTGTATGAACTGGGTATCCTGGTGGCAAGCCGCGTCGTGACAGCGAAAACTACTGATCCTCTTCCTCATCCAGATTCTTGATCGTGCCCTTGGGGCGCTTGCCAACGTTGACGGTGAACACCATCGCCTGATGATTGCGAATCACCTTGAAGCGGGCGTTTTGCGCAGGCTTCAGGGCCGCAACGTGATTGAGCATTTCCTGCGAGTCCTGGATGGCTTCGCCGTTGACCTCCACCAGGACATCGCCTGGCTTGATTCCTGACTTTTCTGCCGGCCCGCCTTTCAATACGGACGAAATCAGGGCGCCCGCAGATTTGTCCAGCCGAAAGGACTCCGCAAGCTCTGGGGTGATGTCCTGCACTTCGACGCCGATCCAGCCGCGTGTGACGCCTCCGGTTTTGATGATTTCTTCCATGACGTTTTTGGCGATGCTGACCGGGATGCTGAAGCCGATGCCTTGCGACCCCCCTGTTTTTGAATAGATGGCACTGTTAATGCCGATCAGGTTGCCAGACACATCCACCAGGGCACCGCCCGAGTTGCCCGGGTTGATGGCGGCATCCGTCTGTATGAAATTCTCAAAGGTGTTGATGCCCAGTCGGCTGCGGCCCAGAGCGCTGATGATGCCCATGGTGACCGTTTCACCAACCCCGAACGGATTGCCGATGGCCAGTGCAATGTCGCCGACCTTGACCTGGTCCGAGGTGCCAAAAGTGATGGCTGGCAGGCCAGTGAGGTTGACCCGCAGTACGGCGATGTCGGTTTCAGGGTCGGCGCCCACCAGATCGGCCTTGACAGTCCTGCCATCGGACAAGGCCACCTGGATTTCCTGGGCGCCGTCGATGACATGATCGTTGGTCAGGATGTAGCCGTCGGCAAGGACGATGACGCCCGAGCCCAGACTCAACTGCTGATGGGTTTCAGGGGGCAGGTTGTCGCCAAAGAATTGCCGCAGTTCAGGATTGTCCGGAACAATGGCGGGATGGCTGGAACGAACTTGCTTGCTGGTGAAAATGTTGACCACGGAGGGCATGGCTTTGCGCGCGGCATCCCGGAAAGAACCGATGGGAGTGGCACCGTTCTCGCGGACCACTTCGTGCAGGGTGCCCAAATCGGTTCTCCCTGGAAGCAGGTCGTGCTTGAACAGGGTGGCGACGAAAAGAATACCCAGGCAGATGGTGACGGATTGGGCAAAGACAAGCCAAAGCTTTTGCATTAGATCAATAATTCCGGGAAATCTCAACGGTATGATAGCCGCCGCGATGCAACATGAACACCCCGTGGCAGGAGTGATCTGCTGCCAAGCTTAAGCTTTGGAAGGCATTCTGTTAGAATACCCCCATTTGAAATCAGCAATATAGCCCAAAACAGGTAAATCATCATGAGTGAAGCGCAATCAGACGCTGGTCGCCGGAAGTTTCTTGTTGGCGCCACTGTCGCAATGGCTGCCGCGGGTGTTGCGGCAGTGGGCACGCCTTTTGTGCTCAGCATGCTGCCCAGTGCCCGGGCCCGGGCGGCAGGAGGCCCTGTGGAAGTGGACTTTTCCAAGGTGGAGCCAGGCATGATGATTACCCAGGAATGGCGCGGTCAACCCATCTGGGTGGTGAACCGCACACCCGAGATGATGGCACAACTGGCCAAGAACACCGACTTGCTGAGCGATCCCGAATCCGCCGATTCCAGCCAGCCCGACTATTGCAAAAATATCAACCGCGCCACCACCGAGCATCCCAACCTGTTTGTAGCCGTGGGGATATGTACCCATCTGGGCTGCTCACCTGTGGATAAAATGAAAATGGGCGAAGGCAGCGGCATGGGCAGCGATTGGCCCGGTGGTTTTTTCTGCCCCTGCCACGGCTCCAAATACGACATGTCGGGGCGGGTGTTCAAAGGGATGCCCGCTCCGCTCAATCTTCGGATTCCACCATATACCTTCCTCACCAGTACCCGTTTGCTGGTTGGTGAAGAGAAGAAGGGGGCTTGAGCATGAACGCAATGTCTCGTCTGTTGGGTTGGGTTGATGCAAGATTCCCTCTGACGACTGTCTGGAAGGAGCATCTGGCCGAGTATTACGCGCCAAAGAATTTCAACTTCTGGTATTACTTTGGCTCGCTGGCCATGCTGGTGCTGGTCATTCAGATCGTGACCGGCATTTTCCTCACCATGAACTACAAACCGGACGCGCGCTTTGCCTTTGCCTCCGTCGAGTACATCATGAGGGACGTGGATTACGGCTGGTTGATCCGTTATATGCACTCCACCGGTGCTTCCATGTTTTTTGTGGTGGTTTATCTGCATATGATGCGCGGGCTGATGTACGGGTCGTATCGAAAACCGCGAGAGCTCATCTGGATTCTGGGCATGGCCATTTACCTGTGTTTGATGGCCGAGGCGTTCTTTGGGTACCTGCTGCCCTGGGGACAGATGTCCTATTGGGGGGCTCAAGTCATCGTCTCATTGGTGGATGCCATCAGCCCGCCGGTGGCCTTGTGGATCCGTGGTGACTACGTCATCGCCGATGCCACGCTCAACCGCTTCTTTGCCTTTCATGTCATTGCACTGCCTTTGGTGCTGGTGATTCTCGTCTTCCTGCATATCGTGGCGCTTCACGAGGTGGGTTCAAACAACCCGGACGGCATCGAAATCAAGGAAAGGAAAGATCCGGCAACAGGCATCCCGCTGGACGGCATTCCATTCCATCCGTATTACACGGTGAAGGACATCGTGGGGGTGGTGGGTTTTCTGGCCGTGTATTTCGGGATCATCTTCTTTTCTCCAGAGATGGGCGGGTACTTTCTGGAAGACAACAATTTCATTCCCGCAGATCCGCTCAAGACGCCGCCGCACATTGCGCCTGTCTGGTACTTCACTCCGTTCTATGCAATTTTGCGCGCCATTCCACAAAAGCAGCTGGGGGTTGTCGCCATGGGCGTGGCGGTTGCCATCTTCTTCCTCCTGCCCTGGCTGGATCGTGGTCTCGTGAAATCCATCCGTTAT